>DATFVT010000339.1:0-2391 GCA_035260105.1 Acidimicrobiia bacterium | reverse complement strand
GGCGTGAGGATGTCGACGAGCGCGTCCGCGATCTCGGTCGTGAGGCGCTCCTGCACCTGGGGTCGCTTCGCGAAGCCGTCGACCATGCGAGCCAGCTTCGACAATCCCGTGATCCGACCGTCGGCGTCGGGGATGTACGCGACGTGCGCGCGCCCATGGAACGGGACGAGGTGGTGCTCGCAGAAGCTGGTGAGCGAGATGTCGCGCACCATCACCATCTCGTCGTGGTCGGCCTCGAACGTCGTGGTGACGTGACAGCGGGGGTCCTCGCGCAGCCCGCTGAAGATCTCCTCGTACATGTCCGCGATGCGGCGCGGCGTGTAGCGGAGCCCGTCGCGATCCGGGTCTTCACCGATCGCTTCCAGGATCTCGCGCACGGCGCGCTCGATGCGCGGCTTGTCGAACTCCCGCGACTCTCCCTCTGTGGGGACGGCGTGGATGCTGTCGCTCATTCCTGTGCCTTCGGCGGTCGCGACGGGGGCTGGTGCTCGGAGGCGGCCGCCGACGCGGCGCGACCGGCACCGTCCGACGAGGTGCCGTCCCACGGGCGCACGTCGGCGAACACCCGGTGCACGCGCTCCGTCTCCAGTGTCTCGTGCTCGATCAGGTCGGCGGCGAGACGATCAAGTACGGCTCGGTTCGTCTCGAGGATCTCGCGCGCCGCGCGGTGGGCGGCCTCGATCAGGCGCCGCACCTCGGCGTCGATGCTCGCCGCCACCTCGTCCGAGTAGTCCGGCGCGTGGCCGAGGTCACGGCCGAGGAACACCTCGCCCTGGGGCTGACCGAACCGCATCGGGCCCAGCGTCTCACTCATCCCGTACTCGGTCACCATCTGCCGGGCGACGGTCGTCGCCCTCTCGATGTCGTTGGCGGCGCCCGTGGTGGGGTCGGCGAAGATCATCTCCTCGGCGGACCGACCGCCCAGCAGCATCGTCAGCTGGTCGCTGAGCTCGCTGCGGGCGACGAGGAACTTGTCCTCCATCGGCAGCGTGAGCGTGTACCCCAGCGCGCGCCCGCGGGGGATGATCGACACCTTGTGCACCGGGTCCGTCTTGGGCAGCGCGTGCGCCACCAACGCGTGCCCGCCTTCGTGGTACGCGATGACGCGCTTCTCGGCGTCGGAGATCAACCGGCTGCGACGCTCGGGCCCCGCCATCACCCGGTCGATCGCCTCCTCGAGCTGGGGCATGCCGACCAGGCGCAGGTCGCGGCGGGCCGCGAGCAACGCCGCCTCGTTCATGAGGTTGGCGAGGTCGGCGCCGGTGAAGCCCGGGGTGCGGCGGGCGATGACGTCGAGGTCGACGCCGTCGGCGAGGGGCTTCCCCCGGGCGTGCACCCGCAGGATCGCCTTGCGACCCTCGAGGTCGGGCCGGTCGACGACGATCTGGCGGTCGAAGCGCCCCGGCCGCAGCAGTGCCGGGTCGAGGATGTCGGGCCGGTTCGTCGCCGCGATGAGGATGACCCCCGCCTTCTGGTCGAAGCCGTCCATCTCCACGAGCAGCTGGTTCAGCGTCTGCTCGCGCTCGTCGTGGCCGCCGCCGAGGCCGGCGCCGCGATGGCGGCCGACGGCGTCGATCTCGTCGACGAACACGATCGCGGGCGCGGCCGACTTCGCCTGCTCGAAGAGGTCGCGCACACGCGACGCGCCGACGCCGACGAACATCTCCACGAAGTCGGAGCCGCTGATCGAGAAGAACGGCACGCCCGCCTCGCCGGCCACGGCCTTGGCCAGCAGCGTCTTGCCGGTTCCGGGCGGCCCGAAGAGCAGCGCGCCCTTCGGGATCCTCGCCCCGATGTCCTGGAACTTCGCCGGCGCCTCGAGGAACTCCTTGATCTCCTGGAGCTCCTCGACGGCCTCGTCGAGCCCGGCGACGTCGGCGAAGGTGGTCTGGGGCTGGTCCTTGCTCAGCGCCTTCGCCCGTGACTTCCCGAACCCCATGAGCCGCCCGCCGCCCTGCACGCGGCTGAGCACGAACAGGACGATCCCGATCAGCAGGATGAACGGCAGCCAGCCGAGGAGGAGCCCGATCCAGGCGCTGTCCTGCTGGCTGTCGACGTCGAGCTTCACGTCGGCGCCGACGATGTCGCCGGTGATCTGCTCGGTGTAGCCCTCCGGGAACTTCACCACGTAGTCGGTGCCGTCGGTGAGCCGACCGTTGATCTCGTGGTCCTTGTCGAGCAGGGTCGCCGAGCGGACCTTCCCCTCGGTGAGCTGGTTCTCGTACCGGTTGAGGGAGAGCTCCTTGCGCGCGGGACTCGTGTCGATGAGCTGCCACGCCGCCACGGCGAGCAGCACGCCGAGGGCGACGAAGATGAAGACGCTGCGGCGGAGCTTGGTCACGAGCACTCCCGGCGGGGGATCGCAGGTCAGGCTATCGCCGTTCCCGACTC
>DATFVT010000338.1:0-3628 GCA_035260105.1 Acidimicrobiia bacterium | reverse complement strand
CCCCAGCAGCGCATCACCGTCAACCTGGCTCCCGGCGGTCTGCGCAAGACGGGTGCCGGCTTCGAGCTCGCGGTCGCGCTCGGTCTCGTCGCCGCCACCGGTCAGCTGGCGGACGGCGTGCTCGATGGCATGGGCGTGCTGGGCGAGCTCGGGCTCGACGGCTCGGTCCGCCCCGTTCCCGGCGTGCTGGCGCTCGTCGACGCGCTTCGCACCGACGGAATCGACGGTGTCGTCGTGCCCACGTCGGACGTCGCCGAGGCATCGCTCGTGGACGGCGTGGAGGTTCGCGGCGCCCGCAGCGTCGCCGAGCTCCGGGCGTGCCTGAAAGGTGAGAGCGAATGGCCCGACGCACCGCCGGCCGTCGCCCGCGACGACGAGCCCGACGTCCAGGGCGACGCGCTGAGCGACCCGGTCGACCTCGCCGACGTGCGCGGCCTCCCCCGGGCCCGCCGGGCGCTCGAGGTCGCCGCCGCCGGCGGGCACCACGTCCTGCTCACCGGGTCGCCGGGCACGGGCAAGACGATGCTGGCCCGCCGTCTCCCGACCATCCTCGCGCCCCTCGAGCCCGGCGAGGCGCTCGAGGTCACGCGCATCCACTCGGCCGCCGGTCACGCCCCGACGCGCGGCTTGGCGCGGCGGCGCCCGTTCCGCGCGCCGCACCACACGGCGTCGACGGCCGCGCTCGTCGGAGGCGGTTCGTCCCGAGTGCGTCCGGGCGAAGTGACGCTCGCGCACCGCGGGACGCTGTTCCTCGACGAGCTCGGTGAGTTCCCACCGCACGCGCTCGACGCGCTGCGGCAGCCGATCGAGGAGCACGTCGTGCGAATCTCGCGGCAGGCCATGTCGGTCGTGTTCCCGTCGGACTTCCTGCTCGTCGCCTGCTCGAACCCGTGCCCGTGCGGTAGAGGCGGGCCGAGCTGTCAATGCACCGAGATGCAACGCGCGCGGTACCGCCGCCGGCTGTCGGCCCCCTTGCTCGACCGCTTCGATCTTCGCCTCGAGGTGCACCCGCCCGAGGCGGACGACGGTCCCGGCGAGCCGTCCTCGATGGTGCGCGCCCGCGTCGCCGAGGCCGTGGCGCGCCAGCACCGGCGCTACGCGCGGCGTCCGTGGTCGCGGAACGCCAAGGTGCCTGCCGGCGCGCTCGTCGACGTGATCCCGCTGACGCCGGACGGCGAGGACGCGTGGCGGTGGGCGATCGCGCACGACGCGCTCACGGGTCGGGGCGCGGCACGGGTGCGACGCGTCGCTCGCACGCTCGCCGACCTCGAAGGCGGCGACGAGGTGGACGAGCGGCACGTCACCCTGGCGGCGGCGCTCCGGGAGGACGTGCCGTGAGCCCCCTGCAGGCGGATTCCCGGGCCGCCGCCGACCTCGCCGCCGCCACGCTCGTCTGCCTGCCCGACATGGGACCGCGCCGGCTGCGCGCCGTTCTCGATCGATGGCCCGATCCCGGGGCCGCGCTCGCGGCCGTCCGCGCCGGCGAGGGAGGCGCCGCGCTGGCGAGCGACGCTCGGCTCGTTGGTGCCGCCGCGCGTGGCGAGCTCGTCCGGAGATGGGCGAGCGCGGCGCGTGCCCTCGACCTCGGGCCCGAGCTGGCGCGTCGCGGCACGACGGTCGCGCGCGACGGCCACGCCGGCTATCCGATCGCCGAGGACGTCCCCGACCGGCCGGCGGTCCTCCTCGTCGAGGGAAGGACGCCCGCCGTCCTGCACCGGCCCCGCGTCGCGATCGTGGGCACGCGCTCGGCGTCGGTGCACGGTCTTGCCGACGCGCGCGAGCTCGGCGCGTTCCTCGCCCGCCGCGGTGTGACGGTCGTGAGCGGGCTCGCCATCGGGATCGACGGCGCCGCCCACGAGGGGGCGCTCGACGCCGGCGGCGGGGTGGTCGGCGTCGTCGCGACCGGCCTCGACGTGGTCTATCCGCGCCGGCACGTCGTGCTGTTCGAGCGCGTGCGGGAGGCGGGCGTGCTGCTGAGCGAGTCGGGGTTCGGCGCCGGCGCCAACCGCTTCCGGTTCCCCGTGCGCAACCGCATCATCGCCGCGCTCGCCGACGTCGTCGTCGTGGTGGAGGCGACGCTGCGGGGCGGCGCGCGCATCACCGCCGACTATGGCCTCGAGTACGGCCGCCCGGTCCTCGTCGTCCCCGGGTCGCGCCGCAACCCGTCGGCCGAGGGGTGCAACGCACTGCTCGCCGACGGCGCGCAGCCGCTCCTCGACCCCGACGACGTGCTCGTCGCCCTCGGGATGACACCCGGATCGCGGCGGGGCTGGGGCGCGCCCCCGCCCCGCCCCCGGCCCGACCCCGCCGGCGCTCGCATCCTCGAGGCGTGCGCGGGTGAAGCAGCCAGCGTCGACCAGCTCGTCAGCCGCACCGGGCTCGCGCCCGAAGCCGTCACCGTCGGCTTGCGCATGCTTCAGCGGCAGGGCTGGATCGAGCACCGGCGGGGCTGGTGGTGGCCCCGATGAGCGACGCGCTACTCGCCGGTGAACTTCGGCTCGCGCTTCTGGAGGAAGGCGAGCATGGCCTCCGAGGTGTCCTTGGACGCGAAGTTCATCGCCTGGGCGGTGTCCTCGAACTCCAGGGCCTCGGCCATCGACACCGAGAACGACTGGTTCAGGAGCCGCTTCGACACCGCGAGCTGGATCGGCGGAAGCGCGGCGAGACGGCTCGCGTATTCGCCGACCACCTTGTCCAGCTCGTCGGCGGGCACGACCCGGTTCACGATGCCGATCCGCTCCGCCTCCACGGCGTCGATGATGTCGGCGAAGAACACGAGCTCCTTCGCCTTGTGGAGCCCGACGAGACGGGGCAGCACCCACGAGCCGCCGAAGTCGACATTGAGCCCGCGCTTGGAGAAGATCTCCGTGAAGCGCGCGCGCTCCGAAGCGACGATGAGGTCGCAGCCGAGCGCGAGGTTCAACCCCGCGCCGGCGGCCACGCCGTTGACGGCCGCGATCGACGGCTGCGGGAGCGCGTGGAGGCGCAGCGCGGCTCGACCGACGACCCGCATCTGCCGGAAGGTCGAGCCGATGCCCCCGTCCTGGGTGGCGAGGTCGGGGTTGTCGCCCGGCGCGAGGTCGGCGCCGGAGCAGAAGCCGTCGCCGGCGCCCGTGATCACGAGCACGCGGTCGGTCGGCGTGTCGGCAACCTCGTCGAACACGTCGATGAGCTCGCGCCACATCGGCCCGTTGATGGCGTTCTTCTTCTCGGGACGGTTGAGCGTGACGGTGACGATGCCGTCCGACCGTTCGACGATGAGGGTCTCCATGCGGCCGCTACCGTAGCGCCGTGGGATTCAACCCGTTCCGGAAGCAGGTGCGGCGCTCCTCCGACGTGGTCATCGTCGTCGCCGCTCTGGTCGTGGTCGCGGCGCTCGTCGTCTGGGCCGTGCTCCCGCGCTGACCCCGGAACGGTCTCACTCCTCGAGACGGGTCTCGCGCGCGAACGACACGATGTCGCCCGCCACCTCGTGCAGCTCTCGCTGGGGTGCCGGCTCGTCCGTGACCCGCGCCGCCTGCATGCGATCGAGGCGGAACGTCCGTCCGCCGTCGCGGAGGCGGCACCACGCCATCAGGTACCAGTGATCCTGGCCTCCGGCGAGGCCGTACGGCTCCACCTGCCGCCG
>DATFVT010000337.1:0-3941 GCA_035260105.1 Acidimicrobiia bacterium | reverse complement strand
TGCTCGACGCGCTGTTCGAGGACGACGGCCAGACGCTGAGCGCGCTCGAGGAGCGCTTCGAGATGAGCCGCTTCGGGGTGATGAAGCACCTGAAGCTGCTCGAGGAGGCCGGCCTCGTCGTGACGAAGCGGCAAGGGCGGGAGAAGCTCCACTTCCTGAACCCGGTCCCGATCCAGCTCGTCCACGACCGGTGGGTGAGCAAGTACGCCGAGCCCTGGGCCGAAGCGCTGAGCGGGCTCAAACACCGACTGGAGAAGCCAATGGAGAAGGTGTTCGAGATCTACATCAAGACGACCCCCGAGCGGCTGTGGGAGGCGATCACGGACCCCGCGCAGCGGAGCAAGTACAACTTCGGCGCCAGCGTCGACTCGGACTGGACCCCCGGGTCCCGCTACGCGATGAGCGCAGGCGACGGGCAGGTCCCGCTCGGCGAGGGCGAGATCCTCGAGGCCGATCCCCCGCGCCGGCTGGTCCACACCATGACCGCGCTGTGGAGCGACGACGTGAAGAGCGAAGGTGCGTCGAGGGTCACGTGGGAGATCGCGCCGGTCGCCGACTCGTGCCGCCTGACCGTCACCCACGACCAGCTGCGCGAGGGCGCAAACGAGGAGCTCTACGGCGGCTGGCCGATGATCCTCTCCGGCCTCAAGACGCTCCTCGAGACCGGTGAGCTCCTCACGACGCCGGGTTCGTTGATGTACGCGCCGGAGAGCTGACCGAGGGAACGGAGTCGAGGATGAGCGCACCGCCGAACGCCGGGCGCAGGGTCGTGGCGCAGATCAGCATGACGATGGACGGCCGGGTGACCGGGCCCGGGGGCCCGGCCGACATGGAGGTCATCGCCGGCTACGCCGTGAGCGACGCCGCGCACGAGCGTTCGGCCGAGGCGCTCGCCACGGCCACGACCGCGCTCTTGGGTCGCCTCAACTACGAGGGCTTCTACGGGTACTGGCCCCCGGTCGCGCTCGACGAGACGGCTGACCCGCGGGATCGCAACATCGCCCGCTGGCTCGACGACGTCGAGAAGGTCGTGTTCTCGACCACGATGACCGACGCGCCGTGGTCCAACTCCCGGATCGCCGACCGCGGGCCCGTCGAGGAGGTCCGGGAGCTGCGCGGCACCGAAGGCGGCGACATCCTCGTCGTGAACAGCGTGAGCATCATCCGTCAGCTGCTCGCCGGCGAGCAGGTCGACCGGCTGCTCATCGACCTCGTCCCCGAGGTGGCCGGCGGCGGCACCGCGCTGTTCGAGGACGGAACGCCGCATTCGTCGTGGTCGCTGACCGGCGCGGTGACCGCCGACGACGGCGCGCTGCTGCTCACGTACGACCGGTGACGACGACGCCGAGAAGCCCGGCGGAGGGTAATTCGCGAACCTTTGCCGGGGCCGCGATGGGTGTAAAACTGGTGCTAGGTCCCGAGCGAGGAGGAATCGCCCTCGAGCTCGGGACATCGAGGAAGGTGGGAGACCAGATAGGACCGGGGTCTCCCGCCTTCCCGCGTCCGGACCTACGCGGACTCCGCCGGCCGCTTCCGGCGCGCCGGCCAGTCGTGGGAGACGACGGCGGCGACAGCCACCGCGGCCAGCACGACCAGGCTCGGTTCGGCGGGCGCCCGAAAGCGCGTCTGCCCGTACGTGACGGCCGACGCGACGGTCACGATCAGCGCGGGCACGAGCAGCGGCCACGACCGGCGCCCCCGCCGGCGCATGACGACCCAACCTGCGACTGCCGCGACGAGTAACGGATAGAACGCGATCAGCCCGAGGATCGTGACCCAGCCTTCGCGACCCTCGCCCTTGTTGAAGCTGACCATGTCCCAGGGTCGGTACACGCTCCACGTGCGCCCGACGCGTGCGACGCTGACGAGAACAGCGCGCTTCTTGTGCTCACGGATGTAGTCGAACGCGCGGTCGCGGTAGATCTTGCTGTCGACCGACTGATCACCGCGCGGGTTCGGGCCGAGGCACTTCAGGTCGGTGAGGCCGATGCCGTCGCCGAAGTACACGGAGTCGCAGTTCGACCCGAGGAGCGCGATGCCGTCGTTGGTCGACAGGTACGTCGGCTCCTTGAAGCGGACCATGTTGTAGATCACCCATGGCGCGATCAGCACCGCGGCCGCGACCACGCCGGCACCGGCCAGCTTCCACCGCTGCCCGACCGCGACCGACCGGGCCACGAGCGCCGCGGGCACCGCGAGCAACGGGATCATCAGCACGAGCTCGGCGCGCGTCATCGCGGACAGACCACACAGGGCACCGACGAGGAACGCAGTCGAGAGCTTCGGTTCGCGCATGAGCCGATAGGCGTAGAGCAACGCCAGCGCGACGAGGAGCGTCGCGAGCGTCTCCGACATGATCAGCCCGTCGTTCACCCACAGGTTCGGGTACACGGCCGCGATCCCGGCGGCGATCCACCCGGCGCGGTCCCCCGCGAGCCGGCGCGCCAGCAGGCCGATGACGACGACGACCCCCGTACCGAGCACGGCCATCGTCAGCCGCTGCGGGATCAGCGCCTGGGTCGTCACGAACGACACCGGCGCCAGCACGATCACGGTCAGCGGCGGATGGTCGGCGGCCGGGTCCGTTCCCTCCTTGATCTCCCCCCGGGCGACCGCCTGCGGGTCGAACGGCTCGAGGAACCCGTCGCCGCGCCCGAGTCGATTGGCCTCCGCGTTGTAGAAGAGCTGGTCGCCGTGGATCGGCTGGTTCGTCTTCGCGAACGCGACGTACGCGACGCGCAGCGCGAGCGCCGCCAGCGCGATCAGCAGCAGGATGCGCCAGAACCGCCGATCGTCGCCTTCCCCCGCGGGCACGGCGACGGAGCCTAGGGGTGCGCCCCGCTCACCGACGGTTCGTGAGGAGCAGGCACCCGGCGAGTGGCCCGCCGCCCGCGGCGGCCACGCCGATCTCGGGGTCGCCCGGCACCTGCCGCTCCTCCGCCTCGCCCCACAGCTGGACGCACGCCTCGTGGAGGAACCCGTAGCCGTGCAGTCGGCCGGCCGAGAGCTGGCCGCCGTGCGTGTTGAGCGCGAGCTCGCCGTCGCGCGCGATGCGCTGCCCGCCTTCGACGTACGGCCCCGACTCGCCGTGGTCGCAGAACTGCATCGCCTCGAGCCACGCCATCGTGATGAAGCTGAAGCCGTCGTACATCTCGGCCAACTGCACGTCCGACGGCTTGATGTCGGTGCGGGTCCACATCTGGGCGGCGGCGTCGCGACACGCCATCGTCGTGAGGTCGTCGAACTGGTCCCACGACGGGCGCCCGTACAGCGCGGTGCCGACCGCTTCCACCTGGACCGGCGACTTACGCAGGTCGCCGACGGTGTCAGCGCTCGACACGATGACGGCCGTCCCGCCGTCGCACGGTACGTCGCAGTCGAAGAGGCAGAGGGGCGACGAGATCATCCGGGCGTCGAAGTAGTCGTCCATGGTCATCGGGTCGCGGTAGATCGCCTTCGGGTTCAGGCCGGCGTTCTTGCGGGCGTTGAGCGCGATCTGCGCCAGCTGCTCCCGGGTGGTGCCGAACTCGTAGAAGTGGCGCTGGGCGAACATCGCGATCCACGTCGTCGCCGATGGCGCCGAGAACGGCAGCGTCCACTGCATGTAGCTGCCGGCGCGGAAGCTGCCCCCGCCCCCGCCGCCCCCGCCGCCGGGCATCACTGCCGATCGGCCCTGTTTGCCCTGGGCGCTGCCCTCGTAGACGCTGCGGAAGCACAGCACGTGCGTGGCCAGCCCGGCCGCGACGGCCAGGCACGCGTCGATCACCGACCCGAGCTGGCCCGGCAACTCGATCCCGCCGGTGTACCAGCCGACGTCGAGGTGGAGCGCGTCCTGTACCTCGACGAGCCCCGCGCCCGAGAAGCCCGGCGGCGTGTCCATCGGGCCGGGGTACGTGGCGATGCCGTCGATGTCACGCGTCGTGAGCCCGGCGTCGGTGATC
>DATFVT010000336.1:0-3011 GCA_035260105.1 Acidimicrobiia bacterium | reverse complement strand
ACCTGCCCGAGCACCACCATCTTCTCCCGCGGCAGCTCGACTGCCGCGACCGAGAACGGCTCGAAGGGATCGGCGGCGACGTACGGAGCCGGCGGCGCGTAGTGGTTCGTCGTGAACGACCACACCGACCCCCGGTTCGAGAGCGGCACCTCCTCGAAGTCGGAGCCGTCGCACGCGGGGTTGCGGCAGTAGCCCGACGCCTTCGGGAAGAAGTAGCTGCCGCACCGCGTGCACCGGTTGCCGAGCAGGTGCGGATCGCCGTCGTCGAGCGTGAACCAGCCGTCGACGGCGGCCACGCGCTCCTTCGGTGTCATGCCTCCCCCTTCTCGAGGCGGGTCAGCGTCAGCTCCGCCTCGTCCACGATTCTCGCGACGAGCTCGGCCACGATGGGCAGCTCGTCGATCACGCCGACGCCCTGGCCCGTCGGCAGGATGCCGGTCTCGAGGCGCCCGTCCACCATGGTCGCCTTGGTGAGCATCGGCGCGTTGGCGGCCATCGCCACCTGCGACCAGGTGAGGTCTTCCTTGCGCTTCATCGCCAGGCCTTCCCTGAACAGCGCGCGGAGCGATGTGCCCGTGAGCTTGCGGAACCCGAGCGCGTTGCGCAGCGCGCGGGGGAGCGACGTGAGGCGGCCCGAGTGCTCGAGGTGGTCGACGAGCTGGGTGCGGATAACCCGCTGCGGGTAGCCGTCGATCCGCTTGGTCACCACCGTGCCGGTCACGGGCGTGCCGAGGTACACGTCCTTGACGGTCTCGGGCACGGTGCTCTCCTTCGTGAGCAGGAACCGGGTGCCCATCGCCACGCCCGCCGCGCCCCAGGCCAGCGCGGCGGTCAGGCCGCGCCCGTCGGTGAACCCGCCGGCGGCGAGCACGGGGACGTCGACGGCGTCCACGACCTGCGGGAGCAGCAACGACGTCGGGATCGTGCCGGTGTGCCCGCCCCCCTCGGCGCCCTGAGCGATGACGGCGTCGACACCCCACCCCGCAACCTTCTCGGCGTGACGGGGCGCGCCCACGGTCGGCATCGTCACGACACCCGCGTCGCGCAAACGCTTGACGATCCCTTCTCCCGGCGCCTGGGCGAAGCTCGCGACTCGCACGCGCTCGCGGATCAACAGGTCGATGCGGCGGTCGATGTCGTCCTGGTCGGCGCGCAAGTTCACGCCGAAGGGACGGTCGGTACGTGACTGCACCTCGTGGACCGCGTCGACGAGCTGGTCGAGGGTCATCGTCGCCGACGCGAGGATGCCGAGGGCGCCCGCCGCGCTGGTGGCAGACGTGAGGCGCGCGCCTGCGACCCAGCCCATCCCCGTCTGCACGATCGGGTACTGCACGCCGAAGAGGTCGCAGGCGGCGGTGTGGAGCGCGGGGTGCGTCATGCCGGGACCTCCTTGCTGCGGAGGTCGGTCGGATCGATGACGTCCCGGATGAGGCGCAGCTCGTCTTCGGTGGGCAGGCGCGACTCCGGCACGTTGTCGGGGATCACCAGCTCGAAGCCGGTGGCGGCGACGACTTGGTCGACGGTCACGCCGGGATGGACCGAACGCAGCCGCATGCGGTGCTCCGGGCCGTCGAAGTCGAGGACGCCGAGGTTCGTGACCACGCGCTCGAGGTGGTGGAAGCGGCGCTCGGCCGGGCCGAGCTTCGCCGCCCGGTCGTATCCGACGCCGCACACGACGTCGACCTGCGGGACGAGCACCTTGGGCGAGTGGTTGGGGATCCAGTAGCTCGTGGTGTCGTTGATCGTGTTGCCGGGTGCGCCCCGGAGCCCGAGGAGCTGCGCCTTCGGCCGCGCCGCATCCCCGATGAGCGCGAAGTTCTGGTTGCCGAACGGGTCGATCTGGCTCGCGCCCATCATCACGTGCCGCCGCCCCGACCACACGACGTCGAACATCGCCCGGTACGGGTTCCACGACTCGATCACCGCGGGCGCATGGTCGACGCCGACCGGCAATACGTCCGCAACGAGCAGGGCCTCGCCGTCCGTCATGACGAGATCCGGCTCGAACGTGGCGCGTGCCAGGCGTCCGCCGATCATCGGGACGTTGCCGATCGGGTTGGCGAGGATCTCGCCGTCGCCGCGAAAGACCTCGGCGACCGCGACGACGCAGACATCGGCGCGGGTCGCCTCGGTCATGACGGCCTCACAGCCCCACCGCGGCGCGGTACTCGTCGTGGCCGCCGACGTCGAGGTAGCGGCTGCGGAACGCGTCCCACGCGCCGTCGTCGCGCGCCGTCGCGGCGTACTCACGCTGGAAGGTCTCGTCCCGCTCGTAGTCGGGGGCGCACGACGTGAAGTGCGCGCCGAAGGGCGCCTCGACCACGCCGTCGACCATCAGCCGGTTGATGCGCAGCGTCTGGACCGGTCCCTGCGCGGCGAGGTCCTCGGTCGGCACCACCTGCTCGACCGACATGAACCGCCGCTGGGCCGCCATGCAGAACAGGTCGTCGAAGTACGGGTCGACCCCGAGGTACTGCCCGTTGCCGCCGGCGTCGCCCCGGTTCATGTGCACGAGGGCGACGTCGAGCTCGAGCGCGGGGACGGCGACGAGCTCCTCGCCCTCGCCGTCGGGGCCGCGGTACGGCGACTGCACGGTACGCAGCTCGGGGTACAGGCGGAAGACGTCGGAGCCGAGGCCAGCTCGCGTCGGGAGGAACGGGACGCGCCACGCGGCCGCCTGCAGCCCGAGGAGGAACATCCCCTCGTCGAGCTCGCGCGTCTCGACGGCGCCCGCTTGGCGGGCGGCGCGGAAGTGGGGCTCGAGCGGGATCGTGTCGAGCGAGACGAACGCGAACACGACCCGCTTCACCTTGCCGAGGCGGCAGAGCAGGCCGACGTCGGGGCCGCCATAGCTCACGAGGGTGAGATCCGTGACGGGGGAGCGGGCGATGGCCCGGACGAGCGACATCGGCTTGCGCCGGGAGCCCCAGCCGCCGATCCCGATCGTCATGCCGTCGCGCAGCTCCGCCACGACCTCGTCCTCGGACATCCGCTTGTCGGGCACGGATGCT
>DATFVT010000335.1:0-2280 GCA_035260105.1 Acidimicrobiia bacterium | reverse complement strand
GTCGGGGTCGGTGATCACCATGACGATGGCGAACTTGGCGTACCGCAGGTTCGACGAGAACCACTTCTCGCCGTTGATGACCCACTCGTCGCCGTCGCGCTCGGCGCGGCAGCGGAACTGCTGCGGGTCCGACCCCGCCTGGGGCTCGGTCATCGAGTAGCAGGAGGACATGCGACCGTCGAGCAGCGGCTGGAGGTACTTCTCCTTCTGCTCCTCGGTGCCGTAGTGGGCGATGATCTCGGCGTTCCCCGAGTCGGGCGCCTGGCTGCCGAACACACTCGGCGCCCAGTTCGACCGCCCGAGGATCTCGTTCATCAACCCGAGCTTCAGCTGCCCGTAGCCCTTGCCACCGAGCTCCGGACCGAGGTGGCACGCCCACAGGTCGCGCGCCTTCACCTCGTCCTGGAGCGGACGCACCACCTTCTCGTGGACGGGGTGGTCCTTGTCGTAGACGAGGTGCGAGCTGAACGCGAGGTCGAGCGGCTCGATCTCCGTCTGCACGAACTGGGCCATCCAGTCGAGCTTGTCTTGGAAGTCGGGCTCGGTGGAGAAGTCCCAGGCCATCGTCAACCCCTCGTCGTCGTCGGCGCCGTCACAGCGTCGCCACGTTCACAGTCTGCTTGCCTGCCGCCGTCTCCGCCTCCGTCGGCGTCAGCGTCACCTTGCGCCCGACCAGCTCCTCGCGCTCGATCGACGACAGCGCGTCGCCATCGACCACCCTCCCGTACGCCCGGTCGCCGTCGGGCAGGTCGCAGACGACGACCCCCCACTCGGGACCGCCGTCGCGGCCGTGCACCACCGAGTATGCGGCGACGCTGCCGGCGCCGTCGTACACGTCCCGGATGGAGCGCTTCCCCGCCGCGTCCAGCTTCGCCTGCACCCCCTCCCGGTCCGGCGGCCCCACAACGCCCGGCTCCGTCGAGTAGAGGCCGTACACGTGCTTCGTCATGTGCATGCCGACGCCGCTCAGCAGACCGTACGACCCGGGGTCGTTGCGCAGCACGTCCGCCATGGTCGCGATCGAGTGTGTCATGTAGTCGCTGCCGGCGCCGCCGTGGTACGGCAGCCCGCCGGTCACCGTGAGCAACCGCTCGTCGTCGATCCCCAGGCGGAGCGCGTCACGGGCGAAGTTCACCGAGCTCCCGAAGCAGCTGTACACATCGAAGTGGGCGACGTCGTCGACGCCGACACCGCCCACGCGCAGCGCCTCCGCCGCCGCCGCCTCCATCGCCGGTGAGCGCCACATCTCGTCGTGCTCGGCGACGTAGACGGGATCGGTGGCGTAGCACCAGCCCCGCAGGTAGACGCGCCGGTCCGGCGGCACGCCGAGCGCGTCGGCCGCCTCGTGGCTGGCCAGCACCACGGCGGCCGCCATGTCGACGTCCATGATCGACACCATGTACTTCGTGTACGGATAGCCGACCATCCGGTTCTCGGGCGTGGCAGTGACGATCTCGTCCGCCGAGCGCGCCACCCGGAACCACGCGTTCGGGTTCGCCGCCGCCAGCTCGGTGAACGGCTCGAACAGCTCACCGAGGTCGTTCCGGTACTCGTCGAGCCCGACACCGAGGTGCCCGCGCCGGGCGTTGTCGAAGATGGCGAACGTGAGCCAGGCCTGGAACACCTCGTGGGCGACCTCGGCGGGATGGAACGGCGCCTCCCACGGGAACGGCCGCCGCTCCTCCGGCTTGAACCGGTACGGGTACCGCTCTCCCCGCTGCTTGTAGCGGCGCTGGGTCGCCAGCGCCTCGGCCCCGCACACCAGCGCCACATCGAGCTCGCCGGCGAGGATCTGCTCGGCGGCGCCGTTCACGAGCACCTGCGGCGTCGTGCCGCCGATCCCCGAGTAGTAGGAGTGCGCGGGAGCGATGTCGAGCTCGTCGGCGAGACGCGCCGGAGGGTCGTCGTACTGCCACGTCTGGCAGTAGACGATCTGGAGGCTGTCGAGCCGGTCGAGCACGGCCGATCCCAGGCCCGTGTCGTCGGCGGCGAGCCGGACGACGTCCTCCCACATCACGAGCGGCTCGGGCGCGCCTGCTTCACCGACCTCGTCGGGATGCCACGTGCGCTGGCCCACGCCGATCAGGCACGGCGCGCGGGGGTCGACGGCCGCCACTACTTCCCCTGCCAGTTGGGCTTGCGCTTCTCCCTGAACGCCTTCGGGCCCTCCTTGGCGTCCTCGGTCTGGAAGATCTCCGAGCTCAGCTGGCTCTCGTTCTTGTACGCGTCGCGCAGGCTCATGCCGAGGCCTTCCCAGACGCTCTTCTTGGTGGCCTGCAC
>DATFVT010000334.1:0-2082 GCA_035260105.1 Acidimicrobiia bacterium | reverse complement strand
GACGAGGTGATCGACGCCGCGCCCGTCCACGACTGGGATCGGCTGCTGGCGTCGTCGGCGGACGAAGCGGTGCCCGACGCCGGCGTCCGTCCCGCGGACCTCGCGTGCTTCATCTACACCGCGGGGACGACCGGTCCGTCGAAGGGATGCATGCTCCCGCACAACTACATCGTCGCCTTGGCCGACCAGGTCGCTCGGGCCTGGCAGCGACAGCCCGACGACGTCGTCATCACGCCGCTGCCGCTCTTCCACTTCAACGCCATCTCCATCTGTGTCGTGGGGACGCTCCTCGTGGGCGGCAAGTCCGCCGTGGCGCGGCGGTTCTCGGTGTCGCGGTTCTGGCCCGAGGTGCGCCGGACGGGGGCGACCATCGCGTCGATGCTCGGCTCGCTGGCGATCCTCGTCGCCGACGCCGACGACCATCCCGACCAGCAGGGCCACCGGCTGCGCCTGTGCGCAGCGGCGCCGATGCCGCCCGACATCGACCGCATCTGGAACGAGCGGTTCGGCTGCAAGACGTTCAGCGCCGGCTACGGACTCACCGAGGCGTCGTTGATCTCGATGCTGCCGGCGGGCGAGCCGAACAAGCCCGGTGCGGCGGGGAAGCCGAACACCGTCGACTTCGACGTGCGCCTCGTCGACGACGACGACGTCGAGGTGCCGGTGGGGGAGATCGGCGAGATCGTGTGCCGCCCGACGGGCCCGAACTTGATGTTCGCCGGCTACTGGCGGCGCGCCGACGAGACGCTGTCGGTGCTCTCGAACCTCTGGTTCCACACCGGCGACCTGGCCCGGCTCGACGGCGACGACTTCCTGTTCTTCGTCGACCGCAAGAAGGACTACCTGCGGCGGCGGGGCGAGAACATCTCGAGCTTCGAGATGGAGCGCACCTACCACGGTCACCCGGCGATCAAGGACGTCGCCGTGCACTCGGTGGCGAGCGACTTGGGCGAGGACGAGGTCAAGGTCACCGCCGTGCTCCAGCCCGGCGCCGGCGTGACCGAGGCCGAGTTGTGCGAGTGGAGCGTCCAGCGTGTCCCGTACTTCGCCGTGCCGCGGTACGTCGAGTTCCGCGACGACCTCCCGCGCAACCCGGTCGGCCGGGTGCTCAAGTACCAGTTGCGGGACGAAGGCGTCACCGACGCCACGTGGGACCGCGAAGCCGCCGGCTACACGTTCGAACGCCGCTGATCGAAACGAGCTACTCGGGCCAGTCGAGCTGGGATTCGGGGACACCGACCGACCGCGCGTGCGCCTCGACCTCGGCCCGTCTGCCGGCGTCGCCGCGTGCGTAGCGGAAGATTCGCTCGGCGAAGACTACGAACGTCTCGGTCGGGGAGTGGAAGTCGCAGTACCAGCCCAGCCGTTCGTCGAGGGCGCGGCCGAGGGCGTCGGCCAGGCGCTCGGCGTCCCCGACGGCGGCCACGAACTCGATGAACGTCCACGTCCGTGGCTGCCCGGCGACGGGATTCCCGGCGTTCTCGCGGAAGATCCGCGTCACGGTGAGCGTGACGCCTTCGAGTCGCGCACCGGGCCGCAGGCTCTCGGCGATCAGGGTTCCCGTCACCACCATCGTGACTCTCCTCCCTTCCCGTGCGAGGCTCTCGGCCGATGCCGGACGAGCACGACGACCTGGCCGACGTCCCGCCCGAGGAGTTTGTCGCCGCCCGGGACGCCGCGGCCAAGAAGCTGAAGTCCGAGGGCAAGTCGGACGAGGCGGCCCGGGTGAAGAAGCTCCGGAAGCCGACGGTGACCCGATGGGTCGCCGATCAGGTGTTGCGGCACCACGCCCGGGAGGTCGACGCCGTCCGCTCGGCGGTACGGCGGGTGGCGGCGGCACAGGAGACCGCGATCACGCGCGGCGACCGTGGCGCCCTCGCCGCCGCCACCGCCGAGCGGCGCGACGCGATGACGGCGCTGGGTACCGCGGTCGACGAAGTACTCGAGCGCGACCAACGCCCGCACCACCACCACGACGAGGTGGTGGGCGCCATCGAGGCCGAGGTCACCGCCGAGGTGTCGTCGGGCGGGACGTTCGGCGTGCCCGACGACCTCGAGCTCCCCGAGCGGCCGGCCCGGCAG
>DATFVT010000333.1:0-4235 GCA_035260105.1 Acidimicrobiia bacterium | reverse complement strand
GAAGCCGTCGTCGCCGACCGGGCGCGCGAGTTCCGCGACACCCCGATGGTGGGACGAACTCACGGCATCCATGCCGAGCCGACGACGTTCGGGGCGAAGCTCGCGTTGTGGGCGCTCCAGCTCCGCCGCGATCGCGACCGGCTGCGTCACGCCCGCGACGCGGTCGCGGTGGGCAAGCTCTCCGGCGTCGTGGGGACGTACTCGAACGTCGATCCTGAGGTCGAGGCCTTCGTCTGCGAGCGGCTGGGGCTGGCGCCGAGCCCGGCGTCGCAGGTCGTCGCCCGCGACCGCCACGCCGAGTTCCTGTACGCGTGCGCGACCGTCGGCGCCTCGGTCGAGAGCTTCGCCCTCGAGATCCGGCACCTCCAGCGGACGGAGGTGCGTGAGGTCGAGGAGCCTTTCCGCGAGGGCACCCAGAAGGGCTCGAGCGCGATGCCGCACAAGCGCAACCCGTGGCGTTCCGAGCAGCTGTGCGGGCTCGCGCGCGTGCTCCGGTCCAACCTGCAGGCCGGCCTCGAGGACATCGCCCTCTGGCACGAGCGCGACATCTCGCACTCTTCGGTGGAGCGGATCGTCCTCGCCGACTCGGCGCAGCTCGCCTACTACGTCCTCGAGCAGTTCCGGAAGATCTCGGCCGGAATGCGGGTGCACCCCGACCGGATGCTCGCGAACCTCGACTCGTCGTACGGGCTCGTGTTCAGCCAGCCGGTGCTGCTCGCGCTGGTCGACGCCGGTCGTTCCCGCGACGATGCCTACCGGATCGTGCAGCGTGCCGCCACGCGTGCGTGGGAGGAGCGCGCCCCGTTCCGGTCCGTCCTCGACGACGATCCCGACGTGCGCGCCGCGCTCTCACCCGAGCGCCTCGACGAGTGCTTCGACCTCGCCCGCTCGCTCGCTCACGCCGGCCGGGCGGTGGACGCCCTGGACGCGCATCCGTGACGGGCATCGCGCTGCCGCACGCGTACACCGGCAAGGTCCGTGATCTGTACGACGTCGACCACGACCGGCTGCTGATCGTCGCCTCCGACCGGATCTCGGTGTTCGACGTGGTGCTCGACGATCTCGTCCCCGACAAGGGCCGGGCCCTCACTGCGCTGTCGACGTTCTGGTTCGAGCAGACCGCCGAGCTGGCACCGAACCACCTCATCTCCTCCGACCCGACCGACTTCCCCGAGACGGCCGGGTCCGACGTCGCCGGGCGGGCGATGCTCGTGCGTGCCACCCAACCCGTGCGCCTCGAGTGCATCGGCCGCGGCTACCTGTTCGGCTCGGCGTGGTCCGAGTACGAGGAGCGAGGAACGGTCTACGGGCGCGAAATGCCGCCCGGCCTGCACCAGGCCGAGCGTCTCCCGTCGCCCATCTTCACGGCCACCACCAAGGCGGAAGCCGGGCACGACGAGCCGCTGACCGACGCCGCCGCCGCCCAGCTCGTCGGCGACGAGCTGTTCGAGGAGATCCGGGACATCACGCTGCGGGTGTACGGCTTCGGTGCCGGCGTTGCGGAGTCGCGGGGCTTGATCCTCGCCGACACCAAGCTCGAGTTCGGGACGATCGACCGGAAGCCGTTGGTGATCGACGAGATGCTCACGTCGGACTCGTCGCGCTACTGGCCGGCGGACGAGTACCGCGTCGGCACCTCGCCCCCGAGCTTCGACAAGCAGTACGTCCGCGACTACTACCTCGCCACTGATTGGGACCGAACGTCGCCGGCGCCGCGCCTTCCAGACGACGTGATCTCCGGCACGCGCTCCCGCTACGTCGAGGCGTACGAGCTCCTTACCGGCGAGAGCTTCGACGAATGGCACCGTCCCGAGGAGCCGAGAGCCGGCGACAGCCGCCGGTACGATTGAAACAGCATGAAGTACGAGGCGCGCGTCGAGATCACGCATCTTCCCGGGATCGCCGATCCGCAGGGCGCCACCGTCGAGCGGTCCCTGCCCGCGCTCGGGTACGACAACGTGACGCAGGTCCGGGTCGGGAAGAGCATCCGGCTGGTGATCGACGCCGCCGACGAAGGCGCCGCCCGCGCTCAGGTCGACGAGATGTGCCACCGGCTGCTCGCCAACCCCGTCATCGAGGCGTACGAGATCGAGCTCACCGAGCTGGCGTCCACCCCGTGAGCGCGCGCGTCGGCATCGTCGTGTTCCCGGGCACGAACTGCGAGCTCGACGTGGCCTGGGCCGTCGAACGGCTCGGCGGGACGCCGGAGACGCTTTGGCACGCCGACGCCGAGCTCCGGGGGGCCGACGCCGTCGTCGTCCCGGGCGGGTTCGCGCACGGCGACTACCTGCGGACGGGGGCCATCGCGCGGTTCTCGCCCGTGATGGACGCCGTGGCTCGGTTCGCCGCGGCGGGCGGCCCGGTGGTCGGGATCTGCAACGGCTTCCAGGTGCTCGCCGAGGCGGGGTTGCTCCCCGGTGCGCTCCAGAAGAACGCAGGGTTGAGCTTCCTGTGCGAGCCGGTCGAGTGCCGCGTCGAGACGACCCGGTCCGCGCTCACGGCGCTGGCCGAGCCCGGCTCCGTGCTGCGCCTCCCCATCAACCACTTCGAGGGCAATTACGTCTGCGACGAGACGACTCGGCGCCGCCTGCGCGACGACGACCGCATCGTTCTCCGCTACGTGCGCAACCCGAACGGCAGCCTCGACGACATCGCCGGCATTTGCAGCGAGCAACGCAACGTCGTCGGCCTCATGCCCCACCCCGAGCGCGCGTCCGACGCCCTCCTCGGCTCGACCGACGGCGTGGTCCTGTTGCGCTCGCTGCTCGCGACCGCGTCAGAGGGCGCCGCCGTCGCCTAACTTCCGCGGGTAATCCCGGCCTTCCGGAGCACGTCGGGGGCGACGCCGAGCTCGCGCCAGGCCGCGTACGAGATCCCCTTGCGCTCGGCGTATCCCTTGGCCACCTTCGCGAAGTCGCGCTCGAGCGCGGTGAGGTCGTCGGCGGCGTCGAGGCGATCGAGCTCGCGCTGGAGGTCCATGCGCTCCTGCACGAGCTGCAGGCGGTTGAGCGGCGTGGCGTCGGCCAGCTCCGACTCGACCGCCTTGAGCCGCTTCTCGATCGAGGCGGGCGTGCGCGGGCGGCCGCGCCGGGGGCGGTTCTGGTCGAGCGCCTCGAGGTAGGCGCGCACGGCGCGGCCTTCGGCGCGGCCCTGGGCCAGCGCCTTCTTGTGCTCGGCGGTCATCGTGCTCTTGCGAGCTGCGGCCATTCCGAACCTCTCCTTTAGGGGGTTTTCCTGCCGATCTTATTTCTCAATTCGATGCCGCTCCATTTGGGGCAGGAACGCCGCCGATACGCTGGCCTCATGGAGCCGCTCCACCGCCAGCTCGGGCTGACCGACGACGAGCTGGCGGCGATCGTCGAGCTCCTCGGGCGCGATCCCACCGAGCTCGAGCTCGCCATGTACGCCGTGATGTGGTCGGAGCACTGCTCGTACAAGTCGTCCCGGGCGCACCTCCGGCGCTTGCCGACCGACGCGCCGTGGGTGCTCGTGGGCCCGGGCGAGGGTGCCGGCGTCGTCGACGTCGGCGACGGGCTCGCCGTCGCGCTCCGGATCGAGAGCCACAACCACCCGTCGGCCGTCGAGCCGTATCAGGGCGCGGCGACCGGCGTCGGCGGCATCATCCGCGACGTCTTCTCGATGGGAGCCCGTCCCGTCGCGCTGATGGACCCGCTCCGGTTCGGCCCGCTCGACGACGCGCGTACGCGTTACCTGTTCGAGGGCGTCGTGTCGGGCATCAGCGGCTACGGCAACGCGGTCGGTGTCCCGACAGTGGGCGGCGAGGTCGTGTTCGACGACTGCTACCGCGAGAACCCGCTCGTGAACGTGCTGTGCCTGGGACTGCTACCGCACGACCGGCTCGTGCTCGCGCGCGCTCGCGGCGCCGGGAACCTCGCCGTGTTGCTCGGGTCGTCGACCGGGCGGGACGGCATCGGCGGCGCGAGCGTGCTCGCGTCGGCCGGCTTCGAGGAGGGCGCGGAGGCGAAGCGGCCATCCGTCCAGGTCGGCGATCCCCTCGAGGAGAAGAAGCTCATCGAGGCGTGCCTCGCCCTGCTGGACGCCGGCTTGGCCGTCGGCGTGCAGGATCTCGGCGCCGCCGGCCTGTCGTGCGCGGCATCGGAGACGGCGGCGAAGGCGGGGGCGGGCATGGACGTCGACGTGGCGCGCGTGCGCCGCCGCGAGCCCGGCATGAGCCCCGTCGAGGTCATGACGTCCGAGAGCCAGGAGCGGATGCT
>DATFVT010000332.1:0-2988 GCA_035260105.1 Acidimicrobiia bacterium | reverse complement strand
AAAGGCCTCAGGTCAGGCCGAAGATCACGATAGCCAGGATCAGGGACACGGCTCCCAGGAAGTCGAGGCTCGACGTGACGATCGGGATGCCGTGGCTGTCGGGGTCGAGGCCGAGCCGGTAGGTGGCGACGGCGCCGTAGTACCCCACGGCGACGGCTGCCGTCGTCGCGAAGGCACCGGCCAGCATGGCGACGCCGATCATCTCGAGGGCGCCCGGGCTGGTCAGGTCGAACACCGCCGACACGACGTCGGCGGACACGCCGAGCAAGAGGAACACCGGCACCGCGTAGACGTACACGAGCAGGATGTCCTCGGCCGCGGCGCGCCACGGCGAGCGCGACAGGTCCAGCGTGCCGAGGTGCAGCTTGGTCGCGATGCGGGCGCTGAGGATGCCGCCGAGCGCGCCGGCGTCCTCCAGGAACGGGGGCACGAGGACGAGGAGCGCGGGGTACACGAGGAACGAGTCGATGCGCTTCTCGATCGTGATCCCGGCGATGACGTCGACCGCTCCCGCGAGCGCGAGGACCGGGACCGACTCGCGGACGATGCTCCGCAGGATCGGGAGGCGGGCGCGCAGGCTTACGACGAGCGCGAGCACACCCGCCACCACGCAGATCGCGGCGACGACGGGCGTGAACCACGCGATGCCGACGAGGTACGTGGCGAGGAACAAGCCCGGCAGCGTGACCATGTCACCGGCGGCGGTCACGATCGGAGTGGAGACGTTGTCGAGGTCGAGGTCGAAGCGCACGCTCAGTGCCGTCACGACGATGACCACGACCAGGACGACGAGTGACGACAGGATGCCACCGACGACCGAGATGACGACGAAGTCGACGATGGAGATGGAGTTCGCGACGCCGAAGGCGACCGACACGGCCTTCGCGAGCACGGCGAGCACGAGTGAGATCGCGAGCGACAGCGCCAGTGACGCGACGACGTTCTGACCGACGAGCGTGTCGAGCCGGCGCGACACCCGGAACGTCCCGGCGTGGATGGCGGTGCTGAAGCGGCTGCCGAGCCCGCCGAAGATGTTGCCCCGCATGCCGATGGCAGCGGGGACGAGCACCAGCAGGCCGGGGAGCGCCTCGAGGGTGCCGGTGATTGCCCCGAGGGTCAGGCCGGCGAGAAGGTCCCCCGCCGACGAGAGGAGGAGCGCGACGAACCCCGCCCCGACCCCGCTCGGGTCGGAGCGAACAACGGCGACGAAGCGCCGGAGGAGGCGCGGGCGTCGGACCATCTGCTACTCGGGGGCTCGCTCATGGCAATCGCTCTCGTCGGCATGGGCCGGTTCAGGCTAACGGGTGCGGGCGTGCGGCGCGCGCGTGAAGGAGACTGTCGCCGGTGACGGTCCTCGACCTGCTGACCGTGGCGGTGCTGGCGGTCGTCGGCGTGCGTCTCTTCGAAGCGGCGCGGACGTCGGTCGGCGCGCGCCGCAAGACGCTCGGTGTCGTGCAGGGCCTGCGCAGCCGGCACTTCGTGCGGGCGATCCCGATCGTCGCCGTGATCGTCACGACCGCCTTCCTGTTGATCCAGCTGCCGGTCCTGTCGTGGGGCTGGTGGTCGATGATCGGCGGCGAGGGCAACCCCGTCGTCGGCGTCACCGACCGGGACTACGGGATCGTGTCGGTCGTGATCCCGCTGTTCTTCATCGGGTTGCTGATCGTCGGCCTGCCGTTGCTCGTCGCCCGGGAGGAGTGGGTGTTCCGGCGGGGAGCCGAGGCGCGCGGCACCGCCACCAACGTCTGGCGGTCGCTGGTGTTCGGCCTCGCGCACGCCGTCGTCGGGATCCCGATCGGCGCCGCGTTGGCGCTGTCGATCGGCGGGCTGTACCTCACGTGGTCCTATCTCGAGGGCTGGAAGGCCACCCGCTCCCAGACCGGCGCCCTGCTCGAGTCGACGCGCGCCCACCTCGCGTACAACCTCACGATCATCACGCTGGTGCTGGCGTCGCTCCTGGTGCTGTACACGACGGGCAACGCGTGAGCCCTAGTGGAAGTCGCGGGAGCGGACGAGGTCGCCGGCACTGAGCGGGAGCTCCTCGATGCGGGCGGCGACGACGTTGATCACGCCCTGGTAGCGCTCGAGCATCCCCCGCACGATCAGCGCCGGCGACATCCGGGCGACCTTCCGGTGGCGGCGCCACACCGGGGCGGTGCAGATCACGTTCAGCAACCCCGTCTCGTCCTCGAGGTTGACGAACACGACGCCCTTGGCGGTGTCGGGCTGCTGGCGGTGGGTCACGATGCCCGCGACCTCGACCACGCTGCGGTGCGGGAGCTCCCGCAGCGCCTCGACGGTGACGACGCCCCGGGCGGCCAGGCGCTCGCGCACGAACTCGGTGGGATGTCGGCCGGCGGTCATCCCCGTCGCCCACAGGTCGGCCGCCGTCTCCTCCACCTCGGTCATGCCGGGCAGCGGCGGCGCGTCGACGCCGGTGACGAGCCCGGGCAGCTTGTCGGCCCGGGCGTCGCGCAGGGCGCCGGCGGCCCACAGCGCGCTGCGGCGGGTCTCGCCCAGCATCCCGAACGCGCCCGCGGTGGCGAGCGCCTCGATGGCGTCGGTGGGCGCGCCGGTGCGCCGGGTGAAGTCGGGCAGCGACGGGAACGGCGCGCGTTCGCGCTCGGCGTCGATGCGGTCGAGCAGCCCGTCGGCGAGCCCGCGCACGTACCGCAAGCCCGTGCGCACCGCGCGCGTCGACGGGTCGGCGTGCCAGCCCGGGCGCGGGTGACCGGTCGGCCCGGCGCCGGCGGTGCGGGGCTCGAGCGTGCAGTCCTTGTGCGACGCGTTCACGTCGGGCCCGAGCACCTCGACCCCGTGGTGCATGGCGTCACGCACGATCGAATGCGGTGAGTAGAAGCCCATGGGCTGGGCGTTGAGCAGCGCGCACGCGAACTCGGCCGGGTAGTGCAGCTTGATCCACGAGCTCGAGTACACGAGGTAGGCGAAGCTCACCGAGTGGCTCTCCGGGAACCCGAAGTCGGCGAA
>DATFVT010000331.1:0-2062 GCA_035260105.1 Acidimicrobiia bacterium | reverse complement strand
CGCCGAGTTGCGCGGTCCCGTCGACGGGCCGTACGCCCTCACGGTCGGCGACATGGCGCGTGTCGAGGTCTACGTCCCGGCCGACCAGATGGACGACGCCGAGCTCGTGGTGCTGGCGGCCGAGGTCGACGACGCGCTGGCGGCGCCCCGCGAGTGGGGCGGCACGACGGGAGCACGGGGGCCCTGGGCCCGGGGCGCCGCCCTCGCCGCGCTCCTGGCTTCGGCGGCGGCGCCGATCGTGCTCTACGCCCGGCTCGGCTGAGGCTCGTCGCTCAGCCGGCGAGGACGCGCCCGAGCTCGTCGCCCTTGACGCGCCGAAAGGCGCGTCCACGGACGCCCCGCTGGAGAACACCCACTTCGAGCTGGTCGGGCGGAAGCGGTTGTCCGTCGTCGCCGCCGAGCACCGACGCGCCGAGACGAATGGCGTCGTCGATGCCGAGCCCGGACTGGTACCTCGTGTCGAGCGTCTCCGAGATCGCCTCCGCCTGCCCACCGAGGACCGTGTGGCCCTCCTCGTCCATCACGGTGCCGTCGTACAGGATGTGGAACAGCTCGTCGCCCTCGGGCGTGTCGCCGACCTGCGCCACCAGGATCTCGACTTCGTACGGCTTCATCTCGTGCGTGAACACCTGGCCGAGTGTCTGCGCGTAGGCGTTGGCGAGTGATCGCGCCGTGACGTCCTCGCGGGAGTATGCGTATCCCTTGAGGTCGGCGTGCCGCACCCCGGCTATCTTCAGCATCTCGAACTCGTTGTACTTGCCCACGCCGGCGAACGCGATGTGGTCGTAGATCTCGCTGATCTTGAACAGCGTGCGGGAGGGGTTCTCGGCCACGATGACGATGCCGTCGGCCGCTTCGAGCGCGATGAGGCTCCGGCCCCGGGCGATGCCCTTGCGCGCGTAGTCGGCCCGGTCCTTCATGACCTGCTCGGGTGAGACGTAGAAGGGCATCGTCATTGGCCGGCGCCCTCCTCTCGCCCGCCGAGCAGCGCCATCGCGCGGGGCTCGACGTCCTCGTCGGTGAGCGCCCGGAAGCCCTCGGCGTCGATGACCGCGACCGTGGGGAAGATGCGCCGCACGAGGTCGGGCCCGCCGGTCGCGGTGTCCTCGTCGGCCGCCGCGAACAGCGAGCGGATCGCGACGTCGATCGTCTCGTCCGCCGTCAGACCCTCACGCCACTGCGCCTTGATCCAGTTCTTGGCGTGCACGCCGCCGGAGCCGTTGACCTGGAAGTCGGCTTCCTCGTACTTGCCGCCGGCCACATCGAAGCTGAACACCCGACCGCGCCGCCGCCGGTCGTCGTAGCCGGCGAAGAGGGGCACCACGACGAGCCCCTGGAGGGCTGCCGGCAGGTTCGCCCGCACCAGCTGAGCGAGCTGGTTGGCCTTGCCCTCGAGCGAGAGGGACTCCCCCTCGATCTTCTCGTAGTGCTCGAGCTGCGTCTGGAACAGGCGGACCATGTCGTTGCCGGGTCCGGCGGCGCCGGCGAACGCGATGCCGGAGTGGTCGTCGGCGGCGAACACCTTCTCGATGCGCCGGCTCGCGATGGCGAAGCCGCTGGTGGCGCGCCGGTCACCGGCGAGCACGACGCCGTCGGCGAAGCGGATGGCAACGACCGTCGTCCCGTGCGCGATGTCGGCCGGCGCATGCTGGCCACCGGCCGCGAGGGGCGGTGGCGCGTCGGGCGGTGAGGTGCGTCGGAGCAGCTCCGCGAACGACGGTCCGGGATCGGAGCCGGGCCCGAACATCGGCAGCGGGCGCTCGTTCATCGACGAGCGAGCCTACACGGGCGAATTGTCAGCGAACGCGCCGGAACAGTCGCCAGAGCTGCATTCGGCGTCGCAGCTTGCGCACGGCGCGGTCGTCGTCCATGCCCTTGAGGACGTCTGCCGAGGGCACGTGTCGCGCCTCGACCTCGCGAATGGGATAGACCCGCGCCCAAGCCTCGCCGAAGAACCGCCCTGCCATGCGGCGAGCCTACGCCGCCCTCCCGCGCAATGCGGCAGCTCGTTCACGCGCCGTCTCGGCGAGCTCGGCGATATCAGCCGGACGTTGCTCTGTGT
>DATFVT010000330.1:0-5114 GCA_035260105.1 Acidimicrobiia bacterium | reverse complement strand
CCTCGATGCCCTGGTCCGTGATGATGTCGTGCGCGATGTGCTGCAGCGTCGGGTCCGTCCCGTGCTCGAGGTACGCGTAGCCCAGCTCCAGCGCCTGCAGGTGGTGCGTCTGCATGTCCTCGAGGAATCCGACGTCCACGCTGTCCCGTCCGGGGTGGTCGGCCTGGGCGAGCCGCCAGCCCACCAGGCCGGCGATGAGGCACAAGGCGGCGGCGAGGATGACCGCCTGCGGGAGTGACGGCGGCCACGACGGGAGCCAGCGGCGACGCGTGTCGGCGCCGCCGGCCGTCGCGTCGACGTCTGCGGGCGGCCGGGGCTCGGTCTCGACGGTCACGCCGACCATGGTGGCGCGGTCAGGGCGCTCTCCGGCATCGGTCGCCCCGAACCGCTATTAGTGGGAGGAGCTGCTGCTCGCCTTGCCCAGCTTGAGCACGGGTGCCGGGTGCTCGGGCTCGGCGCCGCCCTTGACGGTCGGCTCGATCCACTGGACGACCTCACCGTCGCTGTAGGTCTGCGACGCCTTGAACTCCAGCTGGTTGACGTTCTTGGGCAGGGGGCCGCCCCGCACCGTGAAGAGGTCGTACCCGTCGGGCGGGATCTGACCTCCGGTCCACGTGATCTTCGAGACCGCCTCGGTCACCTCGCCGAACTCCGTCTTGATGGGCTTCGGCAGCGGCGCCTTCTCGACCGTGAAGGCCCATCCGCCCTTGACGAGGACGCTGACGTTCGGGATCGGGTGATCGGCCGGGAACGTCACCTCGACGCTGACGGTGGACGCATTGTCTTTCTCGGTCGGGACACTGAAGCTGAAGCTCGACGTCGAGCCCTTCGGAACGCTCCCGGGATCGACCTCGACGTGGGCGGCCGCGGGACCCGCGACGGACACGACGAGACCGACGCCGAGAACCGCGCCAAGGAGCACACGACGGATGGCACGCCTACCGCTCATGACTGGACAACCCCCTCAGGTGCGCTGGACGGTCATTAGTCGTCCCGTCCGTCCACAAAGTTCCGAGGGCTTGGAGGTGCCTAGGAGTCTCCCGTCCAGCAGCCGAGGACCGTGCTTGCGAGATCGATGGCGATGCCCGTCCGGTCGACCTTCGTCGGCGGGAGCGCGGTCACGTCCACCGTGAGGATCATCGCGTCCTTCATGGCGACGACCGAGCCGTCGCCCTTCGTGAAGCCGCCTTCGGCCAGGCCGGTGAGTGCGTCGTCGATGCCGTCCCGGGCGCGGAGTGCACGGAAGTACTTCCGCGCCTGCGGAACAGTGTGCAGATCGCGAACCGAGAGGTCGAGCGTCCCGTCTTCGAACGGGTACCGGCACGAGAACGTGTCGCCCTTCACCGCCGAAACCGGATTGCCGGCGAGAGGCAGCCCCACGGATGACGGGACGGAGTCGCGCACCATCGGCTCGCAGACCTCACGTGTCGCGGGCCCGGCGCCGGTTCGCGCCGATCCGTGCGCGATGTCGCCCCCACTGCCCGACGACCCACCGCACGCGCCGCCGAGCGCGACGACGAAACACACGGCGGCAATCGCGGCGATGCGTCCTCGAAGCATCTCGGCCAGCCCTCCCGCGCTTCGGCTAGGAGACGGGTGCGGGTTCCTCGATCTTCGCGCTCGGACGATCGGCGGGTGGAGCAGGGGGGCGCAGGCGCATTGCCGCCGACGCCGCCAGGCCCGCGCCGAGCCCGAGGGCGAGCATCACTTCGGTCCGGGCGATGGTCACGGGCGCGTCCGTCGGGAGCTGCGACCGCGTCAACGTGGTCAGGTCGGCGAGACCTCCCGCGACCGCGACGATCAGCCCGGCGAACAGCACGGCCGGGATGGCGTTCGACGGCGGCCGGACGATCAGCCACACGAGTGCCACGACGGCGAGCGCGATACCCCCGAGCGAGTACACGCTCGCTCCGATCTTGGTCGCGAACGACGAGGTCGTCGCCGTCCACGCGCCGACCACGTGTGCCGTCTCCGACACGACGAGCACGCCGAGCGCGCCGACGAGCACCCAACGCCAAATTCGGGTTCGGCTCAGCGCGGCGACGAGCACCGCGGCCGCCAGCGCGCCGGCGACCCATCCCCACGGGCTCGGGCCGGGGACCCAGACCAGCGTGCCGGTGACGGTGATGTCTTGACTCCCGCGCCGCAGCGGCAAGCTCCAGTGGTCGATCACGTGCCGCCGGTCCGGGGCGCGCGTGACCTCAGGGGGATCTTCGGTCCCCATCCAGTGTGCCCGGTGATCGTGCCAGCGCGCGACCGGGCCCGGTCCGATCCGGTTCCAGTCCGGCGCCGCAGCTGGATCGGCATCCGCCGGCACCCGTGTCGTGCCGTTCCGCGTCCGGTTCAGGTACGTGGCCGGAGACCGGCGATTCTCGAACACACCCCGCGGTCCGATGCGCAAATACGGCTCACCCTGATAGCCCAGCACGAGGGCTTCGGCGATGCTGTCGTTGCGGAGCTCGAGCTCGTTCCCGAGATCGACCGCCCGCACGGTGAGACCGTGCACGCGCGGCGTCGTGCCGTTGACGGTCGTCTCGAAGTTCGAGGGCTGGACGCCACCGACGCCGTGTGCCGCGGCCGGTTGCGCGGAGACGACGACCGTTGCCAGTGCCGCGGCAACGACGACGACGGCCACGCGGACGACCCGCATCCGAGCATCATCGCGCCCGGCCCTGCGCGATCACGCACGCCCGGATCAGACCGCCCGTGCCGCGCGAACCGACTCGACGAGCTCCTGTCGGGCGCGCGCCACCCGGGAACGGATGGTGCCGATCTCGACGCCGCACAGATCGGCCGCCTCGGCATAGGAGCAGCCCGCGATCTGCGTCAGCACGAACGCCTCCCGCTGCGCAGGGGAGAGACGAGTGATGAGGTCACCGAGGCCGTGCGCCTCGTCCATGCCGGCACCGACGACCGACCGTGCCGCCGACTCGGCGTGCAGACGCGCTGTGAGCCGGCGCCATCGGGCCTGCCGGCGGACGGCGTCGACGCACGCCCGGCGTGTGATCGAGAGCAGCCAGGTCCGGCCGCTCGACTCGGCGCGGAAGCCCGGCAGCGCCCGCCAGGCCCGGAGATAGACGTCCTGGGTCACGTCGTCGGCCTCGCCCGGGCCGACGAGGTGCGCCGCCACCCTCCAGACCTCGGCCTGACTGAGGCGAACGGCGGCGCCGAGGGCGAGGCGGTCCCCGTCCCGGGCCTGGACCAGGAGACCGGTCAGACGGTCCATCGGCAGGAACATAGTTGGGAACCCGGAGCGCCCGGCGGTCGACTACCAGGCATGCGATGCAACGCGGCGCGAACCGCCATCTCCGCCCGCCTCGACGGTGAGGACCCCGGGGTCGACCCGACCGCCCTCGTCGAGCACCTCGAACGCTGCGCGATGTGCCGCGCCTTCGAGCGCGATGCTGAATCAATACACCGCGACGTCCGGCTCGCGCGCGCCCCGGAGGTACCCGACCTCACGGCGCCCATCCTGACGTCGCTGGCGGCGGACTACCGTCCGCAGGCTCCGCACGAGCGGGCCTTGCGCATCACGCTGGCACTGGTCGCGGCCGTCATGATTGTTGCCGCTCTGCCCGCACTGGTGCTCGGGGACGACGCGGGCCTCCCCGTGCACGCCGCTCGTCACGTCGGCTCCTTCGACCTCGCGCTTGCGGTCGGGTTCCTGTTCGCGGCCTGGCGACCGTCGCGCGTCGCCGGCCTGCTCCCTGTCGTTACGGCGCTCGTCGCGTGTCTCGTCGGAACATCGCTGCTCGATGTGCTCGACGGGCGCACCGGTGCGCTCACCGAGGTGCAGCACGCGGTCGAGGTCGTCGGTCTGGCCGCAGCCTGGCTCCTCGCCCACCCGCTCCGGCCCCGGCGCCGCGCCCGCCTCTCGACTCCATGATCCGTCGTCGCCTCTTCTGGCGCTGCGCCGCCGTCTCCCTGGTCGCCGGCCTCCTCGTCGTCGCGTCGGCAGCTCCCGCGTTCGCGCACTCCACGCTCGTGGAGACGAGCCCGTCCGCCGGGCAGGTCCTCGACCAGCCGCCGAAGAAGGTGACGCTCGGCTTCGACGAAGGCGTCGAGGTCGCGTTGGGCGCGATCCGCCTCTACAACTCCAAGGGCGAGCGACTCGACGTCGGGACCCCGTCCCACCCGGGCGGCCAGCAGAGCCAGGTGCAGGTCGACGCGCCGAAGCTGGACGACGACTCCTATGTCGTGACGTGGCGCGTCATCTCGGCCGACTCCCACCCGGTCAGCGGCGCGTTCACCTTCCAGGTCGGCCGGACCGCCGCCGCCGGGAACCTCCAGAACCTCACCCAGCGACTGCTCGCAAACCAGGGTGGCGACACCACCGTCGGCTTCCTGTACGCCGTAGCGCGCTTCGGCGTGTTCGCGTCACTGACGCTCCTGATCGGCGCGGCCGCGTTCCTGGTCTTCGCCTGGCCGGCCGGTCGCGAATCCAAGGGCGCGGCCCGCCTCGTTTGGGCGGGGTGGATCGGCGCGCTCGTCACGACGGTCGTGGGCATCGGCTTGGAGGGCGCGTACGCGGCGGCGCTGCCGCTCGGTGACGCGGTCAAACCGAGCGTCATCGGTGACGTGCTCGACACGCGCTTCGGACGGGTGTGGCTGTTACGACTCGTGCTCCTCCTGGTCGCGATCCCGTTCCTCCGGCTCCTGGTGAACCGCCGTCCGGTGGTCGAGTACCCCCTGCCGCGGTGGTGGCGGCCGGCGGCTGCGGTCGTCGCCGTGGGCCTCCTCCTCACGCCCGGCCTCAGCGGCCATGCGGGCACGGGCAGATGGGTCCCGCTCGCGATCATCGCCGACGTCACGCACGTCGGTGGCGTCTCCTTGTGGCTGGGCGGGCTGGTCGTGCTGCTGGCGGTCGTACTCCGTCGCAGTCGCCTCGACGAGCTGCGTGAGGTCGTGCCGCGCTACTCGAGGCTGGCGCTCGGAGCGATCTGCGTGATCGTCGTGAGTGGCGGGTTCCAGGCGTGGCGACAGCTCGGATCGCTGAGCAACCTGCGTGACACGGACTACGGCAAGATCCTCGCGGCCAAGCTCATCGCGTTCGGCGCGCTCATCATCACCGCCGCCTTCAGCCGCGAGATCGTCAACCGGCGGTTCCGCGCCCC
>DATFVT010000329.1:0-4853 GCA_035260105.1 Acidimicrobiia bacterium | reverse complement strand
CGATCCGCGCACCGTGCTCGGCGAACAGCACCGATGCAGCCCGCCCCTGCCCCGACGCCGCACCCGTGATGAGCGCCACCTTGCCCTCGAGCAAGCGCAGGTCAGACACAACTTCTCCGATCGCCGTCGCAAGCTCCGGCTTTGCGGCGCCGGTCGGCGAAGCCGCCGTCGCCGCGCGGGACGGTACGAGAACCCTGACAGGGGCGTCAACAAGCCTCCCGTAGGCTGCCGCGCATGGCCGCGCTGCCCGACGCCGTGTTCCACCGCGACGGCGACCGGTACGTCCCGACCGAGCTGGCCCGCGGCCCGTGGGACCCGAACGCGCAGCACGGCGGACCGTGCGCGGCCTTGCTCGCCCGGCGGCTCGACGAGCACGAGGTCGGGCCGGCGGCGCGCGTCGCCCGCATGACGTTCGAGCTCCTCCGACCGGTGCCCATGGCGCCGATCGAGTTGCGGGCGCGCACGCTGCGGCCCGGGAAGAAGGTGCAGCTGGTCGAGGCGTCGGTCGTCGCCGACGGGACCGAGGTCGTGCGGGCGACGGCGCTCCGGATCCGACGGGCCGACGTCGAGTTCGCCGACCCGCCCGAGGACCGCCTCACGCCGGGGCCGAGCGAGCAGCTCCGCGAGCGGTTCGAGAACGTGGGCGGTCCGAACTTCGGCTTCGCGATGGACATGAGCGTCGCTCGCGGCGAGGTCGGCCTCCCCGGCCCGGCCGCGGTGTGGTTCCGGCTCGCGGTGCCGATCGTCGCCGGCGAGGAGACGACGCCCTTGATGCGGGTGGCCGCGGCGGCCGACTTCGGCAACGGCATCAGCGGCGCCGTCACGTGGGACGAGCACCTGTTCATCAACCCCGACCTGACCGTGTATCTGCACCGCCTCCCGGCCGGCGAGTGGATCGGGCTCGACGCCCTCACCTGGCCGACCCACGAGGGCGTCGGCGTGGCCGACGCCGCGCTGTACGACGAGCGGGGCCGCATCGGCCGCTCGGTCCAGGCGCTGCTCCTCGACCGGCGATGACCCCGCGCCGAACCCCGGGCACACGACAGCCGGCTCGGCTTGCCGCCCCAATTCCGGACACTTAGTATCCGGAACATGCGCCTCTCCGAAGGCGTCGAGTGGGGCCTGCATTGCGCCGTGGTCCTCGCCGTGCTGCCGTCCGACGCCGCCCTGTCGACCGCCCGGCTGGCCGACTACCACGGCGTGCCCGAGGCGTACCTCGCCAAGCACCTGCAGGCGATGTCGCGTGCCGGCATCCTCGTCGCCGGCACCGGTCCCCGGGGCGGCTACCGCCTGGCCCGGCCGCCCGCGGACATCTCGGTGCTCGACGTGGTCGAGGCCGTCGACGGCGACGACCCCGCGTTTCGTTGCCTCGAGATCCGGCGCCGGGGGCCGGCGGCCGTCGCGGCGCGCGAGTACCGCAGCATGTGCGGGATCCACCGCGTGATGGTCGAAGCGGACGAAGCGTGGCGCGGACGCCTCGCGCGCACTTCCGTCGCCGATCTCGCCGCCGGCGTCGCGCTCGATGCGAGCCCGAAGATGGTCGAGAAGTTCGGGCAGTGGCTCCAGGAGGTGATGCCATGAACGTGTTCCTGACCGGCGGGACCGGAGCGATCGGGCCCGCCACGGTGAGCAGGCTGATCGACGCGGGCCACCGGGTCCGCGCCGTGGCCCGCTCGGACGAGAAGGCGGCGCAGCTGCGCGCACAGGCCGCCGAGCCGGTCGCCGCCGACCTGTTCGACGGTGACGCGGTGAAGCGTGCAGTAGACGGGTGCGACGCGGTGATGCACCTCGCCACGAACGTGCCCCCACTCCGTCGCATGTCGACCAAGAAGGGGTGGGAGACGCACAACCGCCTTCGCACGGCGGCCACCGAGAACCTCGTCGACGCCGCGCTCACGAGCGGCGTGGGCACGTTCGTGAAGGAGTCGGTGTCGTTCGTCTACCCCGACGGCGGCGACGCGTGGATCGACGAGACCACACCGCCGGACGAGTCGATCGCGATGCTGGCTCCGACGCTGGCGGGCGAGCGCATCGTCGAGCGGTTCACTATCGGCGGCGGGCGCGGGGTCGTGCTCCGGCTCGGCTCCTTCTACGGTCCGACGGCGCGCATGGTCTCCGAGGCCCTGCTGTTGGCGCGGTTCCGTATGTCGATCCTCGGCGGCACGCCGGAGGCGTACGTGTCGTCGATCCACACCGACGACGTCGCCGGCGCGTCGGTCGCCGCTCTCGAGGCCCCGGCCGGCGTCTACAACGCGGTCGAGGACGAGCCCGTGACGCGGCGCGACTACCTGGACGCGTTCTCAGCCGCGTTCGGCGTGCGCAAGCTGCAGCCACTGCCGACGTGGCTGGTGAAGCTGGCGAGCGGATCGGCCGCCGCCGCCGTCATCCGCTCGTGGCGGGTGAGCAACGAGAAGCTTCGCGACGCAACCGGCTGGGCGCCCGCGTTCCCGAGCGTCCGGGTGGGGTGGCCGGCAGTGGCCCGGGCACGGGAGGCGAGTCATGCGTAACGGGATCCTGCGGGTCTCTCTCGCGATCCTCGCCCTCGTGAGCGTCGAGCTCGGGGTGTGGGCCACGTTCGCCCCGCGGTCGTTCTTCGACGACTACCCCGGGCTCGGTCGCCACTGGGTGCGCGCGTACGCCCCGTACAACGAGCACCTCGTGCGCGACTTCGGCGCGCTGAACCTTGCGCTCGCGGTGATGACGATCGCGGCCTTGATCACGCTCGGCCGGCCTCTCCTGATCGCGGTCGCGATCGCGTGGCTGGCGTGGGGAGTGCCGCACCTCGTGTACCACCTGCGCCACCTCGACGTGCTCTCGACCGGCGACAAGGTCGCGAATGTCGTGGGGCTCGTTGCGGTGCCGGTCCTCGCGGTGGTCGTGCTGGTGCTGGCGCTCGGGAGACCCGCTCGGGCTTGATGGTCAGCGCCGACCCGCGTTGGGGCGCTTGCCGTGGTTGGCCTTGTTGCGGCGGCTCCGGATGCGGCGCTTCTTCGTCTTCTTCGACATGCGGACCGCAACGGTAGTCGAGGATGCGCCCGATACCCTGACGCGCGATGGAGCACCTCGGTCTCGTCGGGTTACCGGACTCGGGGCACGCGCAGCTCTTCAGCGCGCTCACCGGGCTCGACACCCCGACGGGCTTCGAGACGACCAAGGGCGTCTCGCCGTTGCCGGACGATCGTGTCGACCGGCTGGCGGAGATGTCGAAGTCGAAGAAGCTCGTGCACGCGACGTTCGAGATCGACTTCATCCCCGGGCTCGCGCCGGGCGGGAAGCCGGGCGAAGGCCTCGGCAGCCGGCTCCTCGGTTCCATCCGTGACTCGGACGCCATCCTCGCCGTGTTGCGCGCCGACGACGACGCCGATCCTGCCGACGCGCTCACCGCGCTCGAGCTCGAGCTCGTGCTCGCCGACCTCGGCTCGGTCGAGCAGCGCCTCGAGAAGCAACGACGGGCGCTGAAGGGCGACGCGTCGCTCGCCGGCGAGGTCGCCGCGCTCGAGCGCGCCGAGTCGCTGCTGGCGGATGGCACGCCCGTCTACCGCTCCGACCTCGACGACGGGGAACGCCGGCTGCTCGGCCCCGTCTTCCTGCTCACGAACAAGCCCATGCTCGTCGTCGTCAACGTGGCGGTCGACCGGCTCGACCGGGCCGAGGAGCTGGCGACCCCGTTCGGCGCCGACGCGCTGAGCGTGTGCCTCGAGATTGAAGGCGACCCCGACGTCGCCCAGGCACCGCCCGACGAGCGAGCCGCCCTCCTCGCGGACCTCGGCGTCTCCGAGAGCGTCCTGCCCCGCCTCGCGCGCAGCGCCTACCAGCTGCTCGGCCGGCGCATCTTCTTCACGACGGGAGAAGACGAATCCCGGGCGTGGTCGTTCCGGGCCGGTGCCAAGGCTCCGGAGTGCGCGGGGGTGATCCACTCGGACCTGCAGCGCGGGTTCATCCGCGCCGAGGTGATCGACTGGCGCGAGCTCCTCGACATCGGCTCGTGGGACAAGGCCAAGGAGCTCGGCAAGCTCCGTGTCGAGGGCAAGGAGTACGAGGTGCACGACGGAGACGTGCTCGAGATCCGTTTCAACGTCTGACTGGAGAACCGGAGGCCGGTGTGCCCTGGCTGGTGCGTGAAGGTGACGTGCTGGCGACCGCCGAAGTCGCGGAGAGTCGACGCGCCCGGCGGCGAGGCCTTCTCGGCCGGTCCGACTTCGAAGGCGCGCTCGTCCTGCGGCGCTGCCGGCACGTCCACACCTTGTTCATGCGCTTCACGATCGATGTCGCGTTCTGCGACGCCGACGGCGTCGTCGTGCGCACCGCGTGCCTCCGGCCGTGGCGCCTGTCGCCGCTCGTCGCGAACGCCGCCTTCGCCGTCGAGGCCCGCTCCGGCGCGTTCGAGCGGTGGGGCCTCGCCCTGGGCGACCGGGTGGAAGTGAAGGAGTGACGGACCACCCGGCGGGGGCGCTCGTCCTCGTCGGCACTCCGATCGGCAACCTGGGCGATCTCACGTCCCGCGCGGTGGAAACGCTGCGGGCGGCCGACGTCATCGCCGCCGAGGACACCCGCCGTACCCGCGCCCTGCTCAGCCACGCCGGCATCCCGGCCGGGCGCCGTCTGCGCGCGGTGCACGCCCGCAACGAGGCGACCGCGGCCGAGCGCATCGTCGACGAGGTGCGCGGCGGCGCGCGCGTCGCCGTGGTCACTGACGCCGGGATGCCCGGCATCTCCGATCCCGGCGGCGTGCTCGTGCGCGCCTGCCTCGCCGCCGGGCTCCCGGTCGAGGCGGTCCCCGGTCCCAGCGCGGCGCTCACGGCGCTCGTGCTGTCGGGCCTGCCGGCGGACCGCTTCGTCTTCGAGGGCTTCCT
>DATFVT010000328.1:0-5732 GCA_035260105.1 Acidimicrobiia bacterium | reverse complement strand
GGCGAACGGTCGGCCGCTTCTTCGCCGGACACGTCCTCGCCACCCTCGCCGTCGCCGTGCTCGTGCTCCCCGGCGCGGCCGTGGGATGGCAGTTCGCGAGCGATGTGGCACGCGCCCCTGACTTCGGCGTCTCGGCCGGCCTCGCGGCCATCGCCGGCGCGATGGTCGTCGTCGTGTGGCGCCGCCGCGGCCGCGTCGCGGGGGTCGTGGTCCTCGTGGCCGTCTTCGGCTTCTTCGCCAGCCGATTGCTCGTCACCGGCTCGCTGAGCCACTACCTGTCGGAATCCGAGCACGTCGTCGCCGCTCTGACCGGGATCTGCCTCGAGGGAGCACTCGCGTGAGTGAGGCCGCGCCGACCCCGCCGCCGTACGATGCCCGTGTGCGCGTCCTGGTCGTGGAGGACGAGGCCAAGATGGCGACGCTGGTGCGCAAGGCACTGGAGCTCGAGGGTTACTCGGTGGACGTCGCCATGACCGGCACCGACGCGGTGTGGATGGGCACCGAGAACGAGTACGACGCCATTGTGCTGGACGTGATGATCCCCGAGCCGGACGGCTTCGAGGTCTGCCGGCGCCTGCGCGCCGAGGGCCGGTGGGCTCCGATCCTGCTGCTCACCGCCCGGGACAGCGTCGACGACCGCGTCGTCGGCCTCGACGCCGGCGCCGACGACTACATCCCGAAGCCGTTCTCGTTCGCGGAGCTGTACGCGCGGCTGCGTGCCCTCACGCGCCGCGGGGCGCCCCAGCGGCCGCGCATCCTCGAAGTGGGTGATCTCGCGCTCGACCCTGCCCGTCACCGTGTCACCCGCTCCGGCAAGGAGATCGACCTCAGCCCGAAGGAGTTCGCGCTCCTCGACCTGTTCATGCGGCACGCCGACGAAGTGCTCAGCCGCACGACGATCCTCGAGCACGTGTGGGACTTCGCGTACGACGGCACGTCCAACGTCGTCGACGTCTACGTCCGGTACCTGCGAGAGAAGGTCGACCGGCCCTTCGACCGTGAGACCCTCGAGACCGTCCGGGGCGTCGGGTACCGCCTCCGGGTCGACGCGTGAGCCTGCGTCCCCGGACGCTGCGGGGACGTCTCACGCTCGTCTTCGCGCTCGTCACCGCGCTGCTGTGCCTCCTGGTCGGGGTCCTCGTCGACATCCAGTACCGCAACGCGCTGCGGAACGCCCTCGACGACGGGCTCGTCGCCCGCTTCCAGAACCTCGAGCGTGATCTCGCCACGAGCGGCGACCAGGCCGTCGAGCCCGCCCTGCCCGACGACGAGGCCTTCGCGCAGATCATCGACGTGGACGGCGCCGTCGTGAACGCCGCTCCGCGGGCGCTGCTCGAACGGCGGGTGTTGACGAAGCGCGAGCTCGCCCAGGCCCGCACCCACCGGATCACGATCGAGCGGGGCGCCGCGCCCGCGAACCAGCAGTCGCGGCTCCTGGCCGGGCCAGCGGGTCAGCGCGGGCTCGGCCTGGTCGTCGTGGTCGGCACGACCCTCGACGAGGCCATCAACGCCCAGCATCGGCTCGAGCTGGCGCTCGTGATCGGGCTGCCGCTCCTCGCGGTGCTCGTGTCCGTCGGCGGTTGGTTCCTGGCCGGCGCGGCGCTGAAGCCCGTGCGCGACCTCGTCGAAGAGGCCGACGAGATCTCCGCCGTCGCAGCCCGGGGGCAGCGGGGCCGGCTCTCGGTCCCGGAGAGCGGCGAGGAGCTCGCCGACCTGGCCCGCCACCTGAACGAGCTCATCGCTCGCATCGAAGCAGCGCTCGACCACGAGCGCGCCTTCCTCGACGACGCCAGCCACGATCTCCGCACGCCGATCTCGATCGTCCGCAGCGAGCTCGAGCTGGCGCGCATGCAGACGGCGGACGGGACCGAGCTCGCCCACGCGCTCGACTCGTCGCTCGAGGAGGTCGACCGGCTCGACCGGCTCGCCGTGAACCTGCTCGTCCTCGCCCGCACCCGCTCCGCGGGGCCTCGCCCGTCCGAGCCGGTGGAGCTCGGCGCGCTGTCCCGACGAGCGGCCCAGACGGTGGCCCGGTCGCGGAACGGCCACGCCGTGCCCGTCGCGGTCACCGGGTCGGCGCAGGTCCGGGGCGACGAGGACGCCATCGAGCGCGCGGTGCTCAACATGGTCGACAACGCGGCCCGCCACGCCGCCAACCGCGTCGACGTCGAGGTCTCGAGCGACGCCGGCCACGCCGTCGTCCTCGTGCGTGACGACGGGCCCGGGTTCCCGCCCGAGCTCCTCGGTCAGGCGGCGGGTCGGTTCGTGCGGGGCCACAACGGCGGCCCCGACGGAGCCGGTCTGGGCCTCGCGATCGTCGACGCCATCGCCGCAGCCCACGGTGGCGAGCTCGAGATCGAGAACGGTCCCGATGGCGGCGCCGAAGTGCAGCTGCGGCTCCCGGTCGACGGTCGCTGACCGCGGCGCATCGCTCACCGTCCTCTCATTCCTCTAGCGTCAGGCTCCGGCTCGTCGGAGTAGGGACGAGTCAGGCAAGCCAGAAGAACGGGGGGCAGGAACAGGACGGGGGAGAAGTCGTGAACGAGACTCGACCCGCGATGGTCACGCGGGTCGCCCGCCGTCCGACGCCGGTGCGACGTCGGTTGCGGTTGCTCGGCCTCGCAGTCACTGGCATGGGCGTCGTCAACATCGTCTCTGCGATCACGCCCGAGTTCCGCGTACGACTCCACATCGTCCGCGACGCCTTCACGCCCGAGGTCGCGCACGTCGCCATGGGCGCGACCGCGCTGCTCGGCGTCGCGCTCGTCCTGCTCGGGCGCGGCATCGCCCGCCACCGCCGTGTCGCCTATCGCGTCGCCGTCGGTCTGCTCGCGGTATCGGCCGTGAGCCACCTCCTCAAGGGTCTCGACATCGAGGAAGCCGCTCTCTCGATCGGCGTGGCGGCGCTGCTCGTGCATTCCTCCCGACTGTTCACTGCTCCGACGCCACCGGCGCGGTGGCGCAGCTCGGCCAAGCTGCTGCTCGCGGCCATCCCGATCGCCTTCTCGTACGGCGTCGCCGGCTTCGCCGTCCGGCACAACCGGGTCCAACCGCGCTTCACCTTCCTCGGCGCCGTCGAGGAGACGGCGGCGCGCCTGGTCGGGCTCACGGGACCCTTCAACGTGAGTCACGGCTTCGGGCGGTGGTTCCCGGCGTCGATCACAGTGCTGGGATTCGGCCTCGTCGTCGTGACCGCCGTGGCGCTCCTGGCACCCGTGACGGAGCGATCACTCGCCCCGGCCGCAGAACGCGATCGCATCCGGCGCCTCGTCGAGAGGCGCGACGGCGACACGCTCGACCCGTTCGCGCTCCGTCACGACAAGCGCTACATCCTCTCGGCCGACGGGTGCGCCGCGGTCGCCTACCGGTACGTGAACGGCACCGGTCTCGCGTCCGGCGATCCCGTCGGTGACCCCTCCTCGTTCGTCGACGCGTTCGACCGGTTCCTCGCCCGGTGCGCCGAGCGAGGTTGGCGCCCGGCCGTGATCGGCGCCCGCGCCGACCATCTCCCAATGTACGAAGCCGTCGGGCTCCGCAGCCGCTATCTCGGGGACGAGGCCGTCATCGACGTGGACCGGTTCACTCTGGACGGCCGGCGCATGCGCGGCGTCCGCCAGGCGTTCAACCGGACGAAGAACTTCGGGCTGACCGCCGAGATCCACCGCGAGGGCGAGCTCGAGCCCACGCTGCGCCGCGCGCTCGTCGGCATCTCCGACCGGCACCTGGCCGGCGGGCGCGAACGCGGGTTCTCGATGGCGCTCGACGGCCTGCTGACCGGCCGGGACCCCGGCTGTGTGATCGCCGTCTGCCGCGACGCCGACCAGACGCCCATCGCGTTCCAGCGGTACGTGCCGTGCAAGGGCGGGGGTGGCCTTTCGCTCGACACCATGCGCCGCGACGCCGTCGGCCCGAACGGCGTGAACGAGCGACTCATCGTCGAAACGGTGCGCTGGGCGCGCGACCACGGCATCGCCGAGGTGTCGTTGAACTTCGCCGCCTTCAAGGGCCTCATCGAGGAGGACGCCGACCTCGGGCCCCTCGAAGGGGCGCAGGCCTGGGTCATCAAGCGGCTCAACCCGTACTTCCAGATCCAGTCGCTGCTGACGTTCAACGCCAAGTTCGACCCGCGCTGGGTGTCCCGGCACCTCGTCTACCGGTCGGTCGGCGATCTCGCCCCCGTCGCGATCGCCGCGCTCAGCGCCGAGTCGTTCCTGCCCTTCGACCGCGGGCCTCGCTGCGAATGCGGCACCGCCGACGACGAGCCGTCGCCGATTCCAGGAGAGGCCGCGGCGACGGCCGCGCTCCGTCGGTCGTGAACCGGCTTGCGCGCCCGTTCACGATCGTCCACACTGTTGGCCGAATGGATCGCCGGACCAGCCTCGTAGTTGTTACCTAGCGCGCAGCCGCCCACCGCGTCTGCGCGCCTTCGCCCCTCGCAAATGCGGGGGGCTTTTCATGTCCCGGGATCCCCGACGATGCCGCTGAAGACGAAGGAACTGAGATGAAACTGACCGGAGCCCAGGCCCTCATCAAGAGCCTCGAGATGGAGGGCACCGAGGTCATGTTCGGCCTGCCGGGCGGGGCGATCCTGCCCGTCTACGACCCGCTGATCGACTCGTCGATCCGCCACATCCTCGTCCGCCACGAGCAGGGCGCCGGCCACATGGCCGAGGGGTTCGCGCACGCGACCGGCCGTCCCGGCGTGGCGATGGTCACGAGCGGCCCGGCGGCGACGAACATCGTCACCGCGCTCTGCGACGCCTACATGGACTCGGTCCCCATCGTGGTGATCACCGGCCAGGTCCCGTACGCGGTGATCGGCAGCGACGCGTTCCAGGAGGCCGACACGGTCGGAATCACGATGCCGGTCACGAAGCACAACTGGCTCGTCACCGACCCGCAGGACATCCCGCGCTACGTGCGCGAGGCGTTCCACGTGGCGACGACGGGTCGCCCGGGCCCGGTGCTCGTCGACGTGCCCAAGGACATCGCGAACCAGATGATGGACTGGTACTGGCCCGAGGCCGTCGACCTGCCGGGCTACAAGCCCAACGTCAAGGGTCACCCGAAGCAGATCAAGGACGCCGCCCGCCTGTGGGGAGAGGCGCACCGGCCCGTGATCTATGCCGGCGGTGGGATCCTCAAGGCGCGCGGCGCCGACGCGCTGAAGGCGCTGGCCGAAGCGACCGGCACCCCGGTCGTGACCACGCTCATGGCGCGCGGTGCGTTCCCGGACGACCATCCGCAGTGCCTCGGCATGCCCGGGATGCACGGGAACTACACGGCGGTCACGTCGATGCAGAAGTGCGACCTGCTGATCGCGCTCGGCTCGCGCTTCGACGACCGCGTCACCGGGAAGGTGGACGCGTTCGCGCCCGGCGCCAAGGTGATCCACGTCGACATCGACCCCGCCGAGCTGGGGAAGGTGCGCCGGCCCGACGTACCGATCGTCGGCGACTGCCGCCTCGTGATGGAGGAGATCGTGAAGGCGGTGCAGTCCGACCAGAGCAAGCGCGAGTGGCCCGACCTGACGCCGTGGTGGACGCAGCTGCGCGAATGGCAAGAGCGGCACCCGCTGCACTACGAGCAGTTGGAGGACGGCCCGCTGAAGCCGCAGTACTGCATCGACATGCTGCGCGACCACTGTCCCGACGACACGATCGTCGTGTCCGGCGTCGGTCAGCACCAGATGTGGGCGAGCCAGCGCTGGCGGTTCAAGCACCCGAACACAT
>DATFVT010000327.1:0-6400 GCA_035260105.1 Acidimicrobiia bacterium | reverse complement strand
TCGGTCGCCAGGAGCAGCAGATCGGGCCCGTGCGGCAGGGGCGGGAGCGCCCACGTGAAGTTCACGGGGAAGTGGAACTCGTCGGGCGGGTCGTCCATCTCGGGCCGTCCCATGACCGCGTCTTCGAAGCCGAGGAGCACGCGCGGGTCGATCTCGATCGAGAGGTAGAGGTCGACGGGCCCTTCGCATCCTTCCTCGGGATGCATGTCGATCTCCCACGTCTGCCGGAGCGAGTAGCTCTCGACGAAGTGACGCTCGTCGTGCACATGGAAGCCGTGCTCGACCGCGTGGTCCTTGAGGTCGGCGACAAACCCGGGGATGTCGATGACGGCCACGCCTAGCGGCCCTCGGTCGCCTGGATCACCCGTACTCCCTGGGCGAGCGTGCGGAACGCGCGGGCGCGGTGCGAGAGCGCGTGCTTCTCGCCCGAGGTCATCTCCGCGAAGGTGCGCCCGTCGCCCTCGAGCGGGACGAACACCGGGTCGTACCCGAACTCGCCGTCGCCCCGGGCCGTCGTCGTGATGACGCCCTCCACCTCCCCCAGCGCCGCGACCTCGAGACCGTCCGGCCAGCGGGCGATCGCCACGGTGGCGAACCGCGCCCCGCGTTGCTCGAGCGGGAGCGCGTCGAGCGCGTCGAGGAGCTTCGCCACGTTGTCGGCGTAGGTCGCGTCGTCACCGGCGTACCGGGCGGAGTGGACGCCGGGCGCGCCGTCCAGGGCGTCGACGTGCAGACCGGTGTCGTCGGCCACCGCCGGCAGGTCGGTGGCGGCGCAGAGCGCGACCGCCTTGAGGCGGGCGTTGTCCTCCAACGTCTCGCCCACCTCGTCGACGTCCGGGACCTCCGGCGGACGGGGGACGAGCTCGAGCCCGGGCGCCGCGTCCGCGAGCACCTCGGCGATCTCCTGGGCCTTGTCCGGGTTGGCGGTGGCGAGGACGAGCGTCGTCACGACGGGCGCGGTGCGGGCGCGTCGGCGAGCGTCGCCCGCTGGAGCTCGAAGATCTCGCCGATGCCCTTGTCCGCCAGCGCGAGCAGCTCGTCCAGCTCCGACCGCGTGAACGGGCTGCCCTCGGCGGTTCCCTGCACCTCGATGAACTTCCCGGCGCCGGTCATGACCACGTTCATGTCGACCTCCGCCCGGACGTCCTCGGAGTAGTCGAGGTCGAGGTGCGCCAGCGCGTCGACCACCCCGACGGAGACGGCCGCGCATGCGTCGTTGATCGGATGCGCGGCGATCGTGCCCGCCGCCATCATGCGGGAGAAGGCGTCGTGCAACGCGACGTAGCCGCCGCAGATCGCAGCCGTGCGCGTCCCGCCGTCGGCTTGAAGGACGTCGCAGTCCACGGTGACCTGAAGCTCGGCGATCATCTCGAGATCGGTAACCGCTCGCAGCGACCGCCCGATGAGACGTTGGATCTCCTGGGTTCGTCCCGACTGGCGGCCGCGCGCCGCCTCTCGATCGGAGCGCTCGAGCGTCGATCCGGGGAGCATCGAGTACTCCGCCGTGACCCATCCGCGCCCCGTCCCGCGCAGCCACGGCGGGACGCGGTCCTCAAGCGACGCGGTGCACAGGACTCGCGTGCGACCGAAATCGACGAGCACGGACCCGGTCGCGAACTCGGTGAAGTCGCGCACGAACAGCACAGGGCGGAGCTCGTCGGGCTCGCGCCCGTCCTTGCGAATCCCCATTCCGCGTTCCTCCCTACACCCTCGTGACGAGGTGCGGCGTGGCCAGCGTGACCGTGTCGCCGAACGCCTCGGTGCCTTCTCGGACGGACTCGACCGGTTCCAGCTGCGGCCACAGGTGCGTGAGGATCAGCCGGGACGCGCCGGCCTCGCGCGCGCCCTGACCGGCCTCGCGCGCGGTCAGGTGCCACGAGACGCCCTTGTGGCCCTCCTGGTACGTGGCTTCGGAGAGGACGAGGTCGGCGCCGGCGCCGAACGCCCCCACCGTCCAGCCCGGCCCCGTGTCGGCGGTGTACACCATCCGCCTGCCGTCGGCGGTGATCTCGACCGCGTACGTGAGCGGCGGGTGATCGGTGCGCGCGAAGCGCAGGCCGAGATCGGCCAGCTCCACGCCGTCACCGTCGCCGACGACCTTCCAGTCGAACGTGTCGCCCCAGTCGTCGACGAGGGCGCCGAGCCGCTCCTCGAGCCCTTCGGGCGCGAACACGGGCAGCCCGGACCGCTCGAGGCCGTACCGCATGAGCACGTGCAGACCGTAGATGTCGGCGCAGTGGTCGGGGTGCTGGTGGGTCAGGACCACCGCCGTGAGATCCTCGATGCGGGCGTGCTGTTGCAGGTGCGGAAGCGTGCCGCTGCCGCAGTCGACCCAGACCGCCGCCCCGCCGCCGCGGATCAGGTACCCGCTGCAGGCGCCGAACGGCGGGGCGCCGTACGACCCGGAACAGCCGAGCACCGTCAGCTCCACTCCCACGCCTCCACCGTCTCGACCTCGGGACCGAGGAACCGTGCGCCGAGTCTCCGGAACGTCTCGAGATCTCCGCTGGTGACGAACACCCGGCGGGGCGGCTCGGTTCCCGGACGGCGCGTGTGGCCGCCGCCGCCGAGGAGCGAGCGCGTCTCGAAGGCGGTCTCGTCGGCACTCGAGACGAGCACGACACCGCGGCCCATGACGTCGCCGATCGTGCGCGCGAGGAGCGGGTAGTGCGTGCAGCCGAGCACCAGCGTGTCGACGCCGGCGTCTCGCACCGGCGCGAGGAGTCGCTCGGCCAGCACGTGCACCTCCGGCGAGTCGACGTCGCCGGCCTCGACGAACTCGGCGAAGCCGGGGCACGCCGCGCAGGTGAGCTCGATGCCGGCGCCGGTCGCCGCCGCGGCGCGCTGGTATGCGCCGGACGCGATCGTGCCGACCGTTCCGATGACGCCGACGCGCCGGGTCTCGGTGGCCTGGATCGCGGCGCGCAGGGCCGGCTCGATGACGCCGATGATGGGGATGTCGTAGGCACCGCGCAGCGCGTCGAGGGCGACCGACGACACACGGTTGCACGCGACGACGAGCATCTTCACGTCGTGGTCGGCGAGCAGGTCGGCCATCTCGAACGCGTACTTGACGACGTCGCGATCAGGCTTGGGACCGTACGGGAAGCGCCCGGTGTCGCCGAAGTACACGACCGGCTCGTCGGGCAACAGGTCGATCAGCGCCCGCAGCACGGTCAGCCCGCCGAGGCCGGAGTCGATGACGCCGATGGGTCGCTCGCTCATTGCGTTCCTTCGTCCCCTCGCCCGGCCGCGCGTCGCAGCCGGTCGGCGACGGCGACGCCGACGCCCTCGTCGGGCGGCGGCACCGTGAGCAGAACGTCGAAGCCCCGCCGATCGACTTCGCGCAGGCGCGCGTACAGCACCCGCGCGTACTCGTCGGCATCTCCAGGCGCGTCAAGAACGACCACGTGGGGCGGAAGGTCCGGCAACGGCGCGGGTCCCAGCACGGCGACCCGTTGCCCGGCAGCGATCAACGCGCCCACGCGCGCCGCGAGCTCGTCGCCCCCGACGACGAGCACGGTCGCTTCCGGCGCGTAATGGGACTTCAGAGTCCCCGGCGCCCGGACGAGACCGACACGTCGCCCGGACACCTGCTGCCCCGACACCTCTTCGATGCGCTCGCGGGTGACGCCGCCCGGGCGCAGGATCACGAGCTCCTCGCCCGTGCAGTCGACGATGGTGGACTCCACGCCGACGGTGCACGGCCCGTCGTCGAGCACGGCGTCGACGTCGTCGCCGAGCTCGGCGCGCACGTCGTCGGCGGTGGTCGGGCTCACGTGTCCGAACCGGTTTGCGGACGGCGCCGCGATGCCGCCGCCGAAGGCGCGCAGCAGCGCGAGCGCGACCGGCTGGCCGGGGACGCGCACCCCGACGGTGTCGCCGCCGCCGGTCACGGCGTCGGAGACCCGCGCCGCGCGCCAGACCACGACGGTGAGCGGCCCGGGCCACAGCGCGTCCGCGAGCCGGCGCGCCGCCTCCGGGACGTCGGCAGCCCAGTCCCGGAGTTGCGACGCGTCGCCGACGTGGACGATCACGGGATGCCCGGCGGGACGCCCCTTGACCGCGTAGAGCCGCGCCAGCGCGGCGGGATCGTCGGCGTCGGCGCCGAGGCCGTAGACGGTCTCGGTCGGGAACGCCACCAGTCCCCCACGCCGTACGGTCTCGGCGGCGCGGGCGATGTCGGCATCGGTTGCCATGTGTCTCCATCTTTCCTCACCCGCGTCATGAACGGGGCGACGCGTGACGGACGGCACGGGTAGGCGCAGACCTTCGCTACCAGTAGTTGATGCGCTGCGCCCGCTCGGTGACGACGTCGAGGTCGTCGGTCCACGCCCCCGACGAGAGGTACTTCCACCCCGCGTCGGGAACGAGCGCGACGATCGTCCCCGCATCCATCGTGGCCGCCATCTTGACGACTCCGGCTATGACCGCGCCCGACGAGATCCCGGCGAAGATCCCGCACTCGTCGAGCAGACGGCGCGTCCACTCGATCGACTCCCGCGGGCGCACGATGAACTTCCGGTCCAGCACCTCGGGATCGAAGATGGGCGGGACGAACCCCTCCTCGAGTGATCGCAGCCCCTGCACGAGCTCGCCCGCGGGCGGTTCGACGGCGACCACGCGGACGCCGGGCTTCTGCTCCTTCAGGTACCGGCCGACGCCCATGAGCGTGCCGGTCGTCCCGAGACCGGCGACGAAGACGTCGATCTCCGGGCAGTCGCGCAGGATCTCGGGGCCGGTGGTGGCGTAGTGCGCGTCCGGGTTGGCCGGGTTCCCGTACTGGAACAGCATCACGAGCGACGAGTCCTCGGCCGCCAGCTTCTCGGCCTTGCGGATCGCGCCGTTGCTGCCCTCCTCCCCCGGTGAGGGGATCACCTCGGCGCCGAAGATCTCGAGCATCTGCCGGCGCTCCTCGGACACGTTCTCCGGGAGCACGACCCGCAGACGGTATCCCCTCAGGCGGGCGACGAGCGCGAGGCCGATCCCGGTGTTGCCCGAGGACGGCTCGAGGATCGTGTCGCCCGGCTGAAGGATGCCGTCGCGTTCGGCTGCATCGACCATGCGCAGCGCGATGCGGTCCTTCATCGACCCGCCGGGGTTCTGCCCCTCGAGCTTGGCGTAGATGCGAACGGCGGGGTTGGGCGAGAGCGCGTGGACGCCGACGATCGGGGTGTCGCCGATGAGCTCGAGGACCGACTCGAAGCGGGCCACCAGGGCCTCGCTCCTATCCGCCCGCGACCGCGGGAAGGATGGAGATCACGTCGCCGTCCGTCACCTTGGTGTCGAGCTGCTCGAGGTACCGGACGTCGTCGTCGTTGCGGTACACGTTGACGAACTTGTGGATGCTGCCCGTCTCGTCGACGAGCTGGTCCGAGAGTCCCGGGTAGCGCGCGCTGAGGTCGGCGAAGACGTCGCCCACCGAGGCGCCGTCTGCGGTCACGGACGCGGCCCCGCCCGCGTGCGGCCGCAGGAGTGTGGGAAGGCGGACCTCGACAGGCACGGGCCGAGTCTACAAGTCCGACCTGACGGGTCGGGATTGCGTCAACGGTCGAGCACGACCTGGCTCTCGGCGACCCCGCCGCCGCGGATGCGATAGGCGCGCGCGACGGGGTCGCCGTCCCGCAGGCTCACGAGCACGTAGAACCACGACGGGTAGGCCTCCGCCTGCGTGATGTCCGTCGGCGACGGGTAGGCGTCGGTGTGCGTGTGACTGTGCCAGCAACCGACGAGCGCGTCGCCGCGGGCCTCTGCCGCCCGCAGCGCCGCCATGAAGTCGCGGCTGTCGATGCGGTATGTCCGCGCCGACTTGTCCTCGTTGCGGCAGGGGCGTGCTTCGGTGACGACACCGAGTGGCTCGTCGTCGACGGCGGGCCCCGTGAGCAGCCCGCACGCCTCGTCCGGGAGGCCGTCGTAGGAGCTGGCGATGATCGTGCGGTACTGGTCCTCCGTCAGCCGGAGCGGCGGGGACACGAAGCCCATCGCGTCAGTGGGGGGCGGACTGCGCGTCGTGGATCGCCCGCCACACGCGCTCGGACGTGAACGGCATGTCGAGGTGGCGGATGCCGTAGATCGACAGCGCGTCCACGACCGCGTTCTGCACCGCCGGCGTCGACCCGATCGTGCCGGACTCCCCGATGCCCTTCGCGCCGAGCGGGTTGAGCGGCGTCGGCGTCTCCGTGTTGGACGCCTCGAAGCTCGGGAGCTCGGCCGCGCTCGGCATCGCGTAGTCCATGAGGTTGCCGGTCCGCGGGTTGCCGTCCTCGTCGTACTCGACGCTCTCGTACAGCGCCTGCGAGACGCCCTGCGCGATGCCGCCGTGCTGCTGCCCGGCGACGAGCATCGGATTGAGGATGCGCCCGCAGTCGTCGACGGCGACGTGGCGCAACAGCTCGACCCG
>DATFVT010000326.1:0-8379 GCA_035260105.1 Acidimicrobiia bacterium | reverse complement strand
TAGGGCCTACGGGGTGCGACCCAGCAGCTCGAGCAACGCGCTCTGCCGGTCGGCACCGGGCTCGGTCTCGTGATGGGACCCGAACGCGCCGCTCCCGAACAGCAGCTCCTTCTGGGGCTCGATGACGGCCAAGCACGCGTCGACGAGCTCGGGATCGAGCGTCGTGTCCTGGCCCGTCGCCTTGGCGGCGTCCCAGCCGTGGACGAGCACGTCGATGAAGCGGTGCCCGGCGTACACCTCGCCCGGAACCGGTCCGTACGACACCGCGCACGCCGCCTCCATCGCACCCGGCGCCCGGAACGCCTCGTTCGCGGCACGCGCCGACTCGTCATAGGCGGCGGTCGGGTCGTCGCCCAGCACGTCGCCGTCGAGGCGGTCGCCGACCTCCTCGATCGTCTTCCCGCGCGCCAGCTCACCGGCCCAGAAGTTGCCGCTCACGATGTGGTTGACGAGCTCGCGGACGTCCCAGTCCTCGCACGGCGTCGGGTCGTCCCACTGGTCGGCGCCGATCCCGGCGACGTAGCGGCGCGTCCCGGCCAAGGCCCGGTCGTGCAGCTCGGGAAGATCGAGTGCCATTGTTCCCCTCCCTCAGAACAGGCGGCCGGGCGCCGGCGGAACCCCCCGCCAACACAGGCCGTCCATGAAGATCCACGAGCGCCGATGGATGGCGCTCGGCCCGAACCACGCGAGCGCCGACTTGTGGACCGGGGCCGGGTAGCCGACGTTCGACTCGAAGTCGTACGCCGGGTAGTGCTCGGCCTCCCCGCGCATGAGCGCGTCCCGGGTGACCTTGGCGACACAGGACGCGGCCGCGACCGCCAGCGACGTCGAATCGCCCCGCACGACGGTCGTGACGCGGGAGCCGAGCGCGAGGTAGTCGTAGTCGCCATCGAGGATGATGCGGTCGGGCTCGTACCCGTGGGCGGCAAGCTGCGCGAGTGCCCGCCGTCCGGCGGCGCGCAGGGCGGCGGTCATGCCGAGGGCGTCGCACTCCTCGTAGGACGCGTGGCCGATCCCGATGGCGACCGCCCAGGTCTGCACCCGGGCAGCAACGGTCTCGCGCTCTTCCCGCGTGAGCTCCTTGGAGTCCCGGACGCCCTTGAGATGCTCGGGAGGAGGAACGAGAGCCGCCACCGTGACGGGACCGGCCCAGGCGCCCCGGCCCACCTCGTCGATCCCCGCGACCACCCGCTCGCCGTCCCGCCAGCACCGCCGTTCGAGACGGAGGGTCGGCGTGCGGACGCGCGTCGTGCTCGACGGACCGGCCCCTGCCGGCACCGGGGGAGCTGACGCCGATGCCACCACGCCCGGACGCTACCAAGCGGCCCCGGCGCGGACGCGCAACGCCCGATGGAGCCGTTCCGGTCCTGGGCGCGCCCTGTTACCCTCGCCGGCGATGGAGCTCGGCACCCGCGTCGAGGTGCGGTCACGCTTCGACGACAGGTGGTCACGCGGTTTCGAGGTCGCCGAAGTCGTCGAGGAAGGCGACAGCGCCCGTTACAAGCTGAAGCGTCGGTCCGACGGCTCCGTCCTCCCCGCGTTGTTCGTCGACGACGAGGTGCGCGAGGAGAAGAAGCGGTCGATGTGGTGGATCGCCTGAACCCGACCCGCTAGCCGTCGCGCTGCAAGCTCTGGATCAGCTCGTCGACCGAAATCGCCTGGAGCGTCGTCGTCCGCATCGTGCCCCGCGCCGCCAGCATGATCGCGGCGCGGGCCATCGTCGCCTCGTCGGGCGACTCGATCACGTTGAGGAAGTCGTACTGGCCCATCAGGGCGTACTGGGCGACGACCTTCAGGCCCATCCCCTCGACCTCGCGCGTGACCTCCCGGATCCGGTCCGGGTTCTCGCGCACCGTCGCCCACCCGTCGGGCCCGAGCGTCGTGAGCATGGCGTACGTGGGCATCGTGCCTCCCTTACCGACGCGCTTCCAGGCGCGCGACGTTGTCGGCCTCACCGGGGTCGGGCTCGGTGGTGAACCACGCGTCGAGCATCTCGCTCGCGACCTCGGGACTGGTGAGTCGCAGCCCCATCACGAGCACGTTGGCATCGTTCCACTTGCGGGCGCCGGCGGCGGTGGCGGCGTCGGTGCACAGCGCGGCACGGACACCCGGCACCTTGTTGGCCGCGATCGACGCGCCGGTGCCCGTCCAGCAGAACAGGACGCCCGTCTCGGCCTCGCCCTTGGCCACGAGCTCGCCCACCCGCTGACCGACCTCGGCCCACTCGACGGCCTCACCGCCCGGGGGGCCGACGAGCGCGAGCTCGTGACCCCGCCGCTGCAGGTCGCCTTCAACCGCGTCCGTCAACGCGTTCTTCTCGTCCGACCCCAACGCCACGTTCACTGCCGCCCAGGCTACGGCGCGACGCGCTAGACAGGCGCCCTTGGACCGGCGTGAGTTCCTCCGGCGAACGGCGCAGCTCGGTGGAGCGGCGGCGGTGGGTGCGTCGGCCCTGGCGAGGACGACGCGGGCCGCCTTCGCGGCCGAAGACTTCAGCTCGATGCTCGGCGATCCCGCCAAGGAGTCGCCCATCGACACCGTCGTCGTCGTGATGATGGAGAACCGCTCCTTCGACCACTACGTGGGATGGCTCGCCGACGACAAGCGCTACCTCGAGCGCGGGAAGAGCCGGTACGGGAAGCGCTTCCGGGTGAACGGCAAGCAGGTGCAGTCCTTCCCGGGACCGGACGGGGCCCCGGTGCAGACGGCGCCGCTGCTCACGAACCCGGCCCAGTCGAACCCGTACCGCGGGTGCGGCTACATGGACCCGGGGCACGGTTGGACGCAAGGGCGCGCGCAGCGCGACGGCGGCTTTCTCGCCCCCGGCAGCGGCAACGACGCGTTCGCGCTCGGGTACTACGGCGCCGACGCGATGCCGTTCACGGCGCAGCTGGCACGTGAGTTCACGACGTTCGACCAGTGGCACGCGTCGATCCTCGGACCGACGTACCCCAATCGCGCGTACCTGCATTCGGCGCAGTCGGGGACGTACCAGACGAACATGCTGCCGACCGCGACCGGCGGATACGACTGGGAGACGATCTGGGACCGCCTCGGGGCCGCGGGCGTGTCGGCGGGCTACTACTTCACCGACCTCCCCACTCTGGCCCTCTGGGGCCCGCGGCTCGGCAGCTTCACCCATCCGATCGCGGACTACTTCACACTGGCGCAGGCCGGGAAGTTGCCGCACGTGACGTTCGTCGACCCCGCGTTCCTGACCGGGAACCGGACGGACGACCATCCGCTCGCCGACATCCGGGCGGGGCAGCGCTTCGTGCGCGACGTGTTCGCGGCGTTCGCCCGGTCGAAGCAGTGGCGCCGGGGTGCGTTCGTGCTCATGTACGACGAGTGGGGCGGCTTCTACGACCACGTGAGGCCGCCCGTCCTGCCCGACAACCGCCCGAGTCCCGACGATCTCCAGAACTTCGGTCAAGCCGGCTTCCGGGTTCCCGCCGTGCTGGCGTCGCCCTACGCGCGACGTGGTTACGTCGATCACACGCTGTACGACCACACGTCGGTCCTACGGTTCCTCGAGTGGCGCTTCCTCGGGGCCCCGGCACGTGGGCCGGGGAAGCGGGGGCAGACGTGGTTCCTCACCGAGCGCGACCGACACGCCAACAACATCGGGGCGAGCCTCGCGTCTGATCCGGTCGACCGCCACGTCGGCATCAACGTCGACGTCGTCGTCGCCGATCCGTCGCCGCCGTGTGGAACACAGCCGGGCGCGGGCGGGGGCTTCGCTGTCCGCGCCCCGGCGCCGCCGGCGCCGTCGGAGGACCACGCCTTCCAGCACGCCTACGACGCGGGCTGGTTCGAGCGCGTCGGCTTCGACGTGGAGCCGAGCCCGATGATGCGGCAGTGGGTGCGGGGCTGAGCGTCAGGCGAGCCGGAAGCCGTGCGCGGCCAGCACAGCCCGCAGCGCGGCGTGCCGGCGCTCGACGAGGCCGTCGGTGAGGGGATAGCCGAAGCGGCGATACGCCTCGGGGTAGGCGACCACGCCTCCGGTACCGACGCGCACGGTCACGGCTTCCCGGGGGAGGAAGAGACGCCGACCGAACGGAAACCACAACGCGATGCCATCGTCGAGCACCGCGAAGCGCCACGGCAGGTACCGCGCCACAACCACACCGCAGAGCGCGAACGCCACGGCATAGAACGCTGCGCCGCGACCTGTGCCGATCACCACGACCGCTGCGAACGCGACCATGCCCGGCGGCCAGCACCGCAGGAACACGCTGGTGCCCACGTACCGAGGCGGGCTCACACCGAAAGGCTATGCCCGCATTCCCGAAGAAGCATGCGATCGCGACGCGGAGCGGCCGACGGGCCAACTCGCCCGCCGGCCACTCCGGCAGCCGCCGCGGAGTTGCGTTCTGCTACCGACCGATCGTCGGATCCGGCGACTCGGTGTGCGCGAGCACCTTGTCGTCGCGCGGGTCCGCTCCGGTGAGGAGAATCTCGCTGGTGGCGAAGTCGTTGTAGCCCAGGACGCCCATCTCGGGACGGTCGAGCCCCATGTCCTCGACCTCGGGCGCGGTCCGAATGCCGCCCTTGGTGAGCGCGTCGCAGATTTTGAAGAACGCGTACGCGATGCCGCCCATGACGAAGATGATCACGAGCGCTCCGATCACCTGCGCGCCGAGCTGACGGATGCCCAGATCCCAGCTGTAGAAGAGCCCCGTGACACCGCTGCCCTTGGTGAGCGACGACGTCGTGAGGTTCCAGCCGGTGCCGTAGTCACCGCTGGCGAACAACCCGACGGACAGCACGCCCCAGATACCGCAGACACCGTGGACGGATGTGGCACCGACCGGGTCGTCGATCCCGCGCTTCTCGAGAAAGAGGATCGCCACGACGACGAGGATCCCGGCGATGAAGCCGATAGTCGCCGCCGCCCACGGCTGGACGAACGCGCACGGCGCGGTGATCGCCACGAGGCCGGCGAGCATGCCATTGGCCATCATCCCGGGATCGGGCTTCCCCATCCGCCGGTAGGCCCAGATCATGCCGCCCACGGCCCCGAAGCCCGCCGCGATGGCGGTGTTCGTGGCAACCATGGCGAACCGCACGTCGGTGGCGGCGAGTGTCGAAGCCGCGTTGAACCCGAACCACCCGAACAACAGGATGAACGTTCCGAGCAGTGCCATTGGAATGTTGTGCGCCGCCAAGGTGCGCGGCTTGCCGTCGGGCCCGTACTTCCCGCGCCGGGCGCCGAGGACGAGGATCCCGGCCAGGCCGGCCACGCCGCCCATGGCGTGCACGACGCCGGAGCCGGCGAAGTCCACGTAGCCGAACCCGAGGTTCATGCTGTCGCCGAGCTTTGCGAGCCAGCCGCCACCCCAGGTCCAGGCGCCGAAGAGTGGGAAGTAGATGGCGCCGCAGAAGACGGCCCACACCATGAAGCTCTTCCACTTCCACCGCTCGGCCATGGATCCGGTGGGGATCGTCGCCGTCGTATCCATGAACGCGTACATGTAGAGGAAGAACGCTGCCGTCGGCGCCCCGAGCGCTGCGTTCTTGCCGACACCGCCGAGGTCGGTCAGCGCGAAGCCGCCCTTCCAGAGGAACGTCCAGTTCCCGGACCCGATCAGGGCGTCGCCGACGGGCTTGTCCAAACCGAAGAGGCCCGGGAAGCTGTAGCCGCCGAACATGAACGCGTAGCCGACGAGGAAGAAGCCGACGATCGCGAGCCCGAAGATCATGAAGTTCATCGAGAACACGTGGGCCGCGTTCTTCGCTCGACAGAAGCCGGTCTCGACCAACGCGAACCCGGCCTGCATGAATATGACGAGCACGGCGCCGATCACGACCCAGAGCAGGTTCAGGCTCACGGCCACGTCGCCGGGTGCCACCGCCGGCGCCTTGAACACAGGTTTCGGGTCGGTGCCGGCGAAGGCGGCTCCTGCCGTCACACCGACGATCAGTAGGACCAGGGCGAGCACAATCGCGCCCCTGCCCAACCACTTCCGTTTCACATCGTCCTCCTGCTTGTCGTAGGACCCGGAGTGGAGAGCGCCCCCCCGGATCGTTCCGTGAAGGGCGCCGGTGCCCTCCCCCTCGCGTGGTTCCAGCCCCTCTGCGCGAGATAGGAGGGAACGTAAGTGCGGCGCGTTTCGCGACCGGTGCCGGTCCGTGAACGATTCGAAACGCACGCCTGACGGGACTCTGACACCTGGCCCCGCAGGAGGAGGCCGGGCTCAGCCAGTCCGCGAGCTCAGGCCTGGTTCTTGAGAAGGTCCGCGGCGCGGGGGAGCTCCGATCGCGAGCGGTCCACGAGCAGCGGTGACGCCAACCTCTGCGCGATCGCCCCTGGCGGGGTGTCCTCCGGCGCTTCGAGCGCGTGCAGGATCGTCTCGACGAGCCCGTCGGGCTGGTCGTTCTGGAGGTAGTGGTTGGCGTCCGGGATGAAGTAGAGGGTGTTCGGGCCCGGCTTCTTCATCATGTATTCGTTCCAGACGTAGCTCACGACCCGGGGCGGTGAGACCGTGTCGTACACGCCCCAGATGAACGTGGTCGGGACGTCCAATGCCGCGAGCGCCTTCAGCCACGAGTCCTCGTCCTGGGACCGCTCGACCAGGTACTGGATCGTCTCGTGCAGGACCACCAGGCCGTCCCCGTGCGAGAAGATCGTCGTCAGCGCCTGGACCTCGGGGTCGTCGGCGCCACGTGCAGGCGTGTACGTCGGCTGACCCATCCCCACTGCGAGCTGCTCCGGCGTGCCTTGGGCGAGCAGCGCGGCCCCTCCGGGATCGAGCATGCGGCGCTGGGCATCGGTCAGATTGGACATCGGGAGGAAGATGTTGGCGTTCGTGAGGAACAGGTGCTCGAGGTTCACCTTCGAGTCGCCCCTGGTCGTGTGGATCATCGCGACGCTGGAACCGCGATCGTGCGCGTACAAGATCATCGACTCGAGGCCCAGCACCTCTGCCATGTAGTACTCGAGCGCCTCCGCGTCGCGCATGAGGCTGTAGCCCCAGCCGAGCGGCTTGTCGGAGAAGCCGAAGCCCGGGAAGTCCATCGCGCAGACGCGATAGCGGTCGCTCAGCCGTTCGGCGACCTCGACGAAGTCGACGCTGCTCGTCGGGAAGCCGTGGACGAGCACCAACGGCGGCGCACCGACGTCACCGAGCTCGACGTGGAAGATCTGCACCTCGGGTGCATCCTCGCGACGCGGGCTCCACGAGAAGTAGCTGCCTTTGTCACGCCATGCCTCTGCCGGGTTCATAGCGCGCACTCTCTCTACTTGGAGACTTCGAAGCTGCCGCGCATGAACGGGTGGATGCGGCAGAAATAGGTGTACGTCCCCGGCTTGAGGTCGGCCGGCGTCTGCCATGTGACCGTGCCGGCGGTGGGTGGTCCGCCGGCGCCGAGCTGACCGGAGTCGAACTGGGTGCTCCCGTCGGCGAGCGGGTAGGCGACGCCGGTCTCCTTGTTGCACGGCGCCTTGCACGACGTGATCGAGTGCCAGATGCCGTTGCCCTTCGGGTCGTCGTTGTTCGTGAACGTCAGCGACTGGCCGGCCTTCACCTTCGGGATCTTGTGGTTGCCGGTGAAGTCGCCGACTCCGTAGAGGAAGTTGTCGATCGGGACGTCGCTCGGGGCGTTGATCGGCGTGAAGTTCGCCGGGTTCGGGAGTGTCGTCTTCTGCCCGCCGTGGTGGTTGTTCTCGGGCAGGTGACCGTGAGTGAGCTGACCCTTCGTGTCGACCTTCGTGGTGAACGGGTCGCGCCCGTTCGTCCCGTCCGTCATCCACACGATCATGATCCCCATCGACTCGTACCAAGACGCGCGCTTGGAGTCGTAGGTCGTGTTGATCCTCAGCTCGTCGCCCGGGTGGACCTGCACGCGCCAGTTCGGCGGCGTCGCCGTCATCGACACGTCCCAGCTGACGGCGCCGGCCGGCTCGAAGTAGTCCGCCACCGAGCGGAACAGGTGCGCGGTGCCCGGCTTGGCCTGCACCGCACTCGTACCCGGTCCGCCGGCCGCGCCCGGACGGTCGAGGTACAGGTCGTCGTGGAGCCCGCCCGGGTGCAGGTGGCCGGCGGTGCCGAGCAGCACGCTGTCGCGGTCGACCTTCCACACGTTCTTCTGACGGCCGTTGGGGTAGGGGTTGTCGGCCTGGTCGGGGTACGTGAACCGGCCGTTGGTGCCGGAGCCCTTCAGCACGTCGAACACCGGGTAGATGCTGCCGTTCTGCACGTCCATCCAGATCGGGCGGGCCGGCGTGATCTGCTGCGAGGCCGGCGACGACGACGGCACGAAGTCGAGGTCGTACGTGATGAACACCTTGTAGGGCCCCGGAGTGAGGTCGTGGATCATGTAGTTGAGCACCCAGTTGTCCGACGCCCGGTACGGGTACCCGTATCCGGTCGGCAACTT
>DATFVT010000325.1:0-4427 GCA_035260105.1 Acidimicrobiia bacterium | reverse complement strand
GGCCGGCGCCCAACGCGTCGGTGACGTTGTAGCCGAGGAAGCGGGCGACGAACTCGCCGGCCGGGTGCTCCCACACCTCGACGGGCGAACCGAGCTGCTCGATGCGGCCGTCGTGCATCACGGCGACGCGATCGGCGAGAGCGAACGCCTCGTCGTGGTCGTGTGTGACGTACAGCGACGTGAGCCCGAGTCGCGTGAACAGCTCCCGCAGCTCGACCATCAGGCGCTCCCGGAGCGCACGGTCGAGTGAGCCCAGCGGCTCGTCGAGCATCAGCAGGCGGGGTGCCGGCGCGAGGGCCTGAGCCAGCGCGACGCGCTGCTGCTCACCCCCGGACAGCTCGGTGACACGCCGGTGCTCGTAGCCTCCCAGGCCCACGAGCGCGAGCAGCTCACGGGCGCGCGCGGATGCCCGGTCGGCGGGTACACGCTGCATGCGCAGGCCGAACACGACGTTGGCGAGCACGTCGCGGTGCGGGAACAGCGTGTGGTCCTGGAACATGAGGCCCAGATGGCGGCGGTGCGGCGGCACGGAGGTCAGGTCGTCGCCGTCCCACTTGATGCGTCCGCGCACCGGCGGCTCGAGCCCGGCGACGGCGCGCAGCAGCGTGCTCTTGCCGCTGCCGCTCGGCCCGAGGACGGAGACGACCTCGCCGTCGCCGACGACGAGGTCGATGGCGTCGAGCGCGACGGTGTCGCCGTAGCGCACCTCGAGCCCGGCGACGCGCAGCACGGGTCAGAACTCCCCGATGTCCGCGAACCGGAAACGCTCGATGGCAAGGATCGCGACCGCTGTCACCGCCATGAGGATGACGCTCGCCGCCATGGCGGCGCCGAAGTTCAGAGCCCCGGGTTGACCGAGCAACCGGAAGATCACAACGGGGAGCGTCGGGTAGTCGGGGCGGGCGATGAAGATCGTCGCGCCGAACTCGCCGAGCGAGATCGCGAACGCGAAGCCGGCCGCGACGAGCAGCGCCCGCGCCACGATCGGTAGGTCGATCTCACGCCAGACGCGGCCGGGCGACGCGCCCAGCACCGCCGCCGTGTCGCGCAGGCGTTGATCGATGGAGCGCAGCACCGGGATCAGGACCCGGGCGACGAACGGCGCGGCAACGAGCGCGTGCGCGATCGGGATGAGCACCGGCGACGCGCGCAGGTCGAACGGCGGCTTGTCGAGCGCGATGAGGAAGCCGAAGCCGATCGTCACCGCCGACACGCCGAGGGGGAGGAGCAGGAGCGTGTCGAGGCCGGTCGACCGGGGGGACCGGCCGGGGCCTGCGATCGCGAACGCGGCCAGTCCGCCGATCACGAGGGCGATGACCGTGGCGGCGGCGGCGAACACGAGCGAGTTGCGCACCGCTTCGGTCGGCGGCACGAAGATCGTGCTCGTGCGCCGGAGCTCCGACAGCGCCCGGTAGAACCCGAAGCTGTACCCGCCGGCCGTGTCGAACGAACGCTCGACGAGGACGGCGACCGGACCGCCGAGCAGCACGGCCATCACCGCGAGATTTATCCCGACCACGGTGCGCTCGGCCGCGGTGCGCGGCGGCCGGGAGGTCTCGGCGGCGGGTCGCAGTCGCAACGCCTCCGCCCGTCGTCCCTGCGCGCGTCCCGCCACGAGCAGCACGACCACGACCGCGACCATCTGCACGATCGAGAGCGCCGCCGCCTGGGGCAGGTCGAGGAACTGGACGGTCTGGCGGTAGATCTCGGTCTCGAGCGTCGAGTAGCCCGGGCCGCCGAGGATCAGGATCACGCCGAAGGACGTGAAGTCGAACAGGAACACGATGGCGGCGGCCGCCGCGATCGCGGGTCGCAACGCCGGGAGCGTGACCGACCGGAACGTCTGCCATCGCCCGGCGCCCAGCACTCGGGCGGCGTCCTCCTGTCGGGGGTCGAGGTGCGCCCACAGGCCGCCCACGACGAGGACGACCACCGCGTAGTTGAAGAACACGTGGGCGACGAGGATGGCGGCCACCGACTGGTCGAGCCCGAGGAATCCCAGCGGGCCGCCGTCACCGAGCAGCGCGAGGAACGCCGAGCCGACGACGACGGTCGGGAGGACGAACGGGACGAGCACTGCCGCCCGGACGAGGCGCTTCCCGCGGAACTCGTATCGCGCGAACACGTACGCACCGGGGAGCGCGATGAGCACCGTCAGCGCTGTCGACAGCGTCGCCTGCCAGACCGTGAACCACGCGACGTCGCGGAACCGGGCGTCGGTGACCAGGTCGGCGAGCGGGCCGAGGTCGAGCGAGCCCCCCGGCGTGAGCCCCCGCCCGACGATCGACGCCACCGGGTACACGAAGAACACGCCGAGGAAAGCGATCGGCACGGCGAGCAGCAACCCACGGACGAGGCGACCGCGGCCGATGCGTGCAGGGAGCCCGCTGACCGGGCTCTGTGCACGCATCAGCGGTTGCCGGTCATCGCAGGACGGTGCTGGTCCACTGGTCGATCCACTGGTCGCGGTTGCGGGCGATCTCCTCGGGCGGCAGCGCGAACGGGCGGGGCGCGACCTTGGCGTACTTGACGAACACGCTCGGCAGCTTCGTGCCGTCGCGGGCGGGGAACACGTACATCTGGAGCGGCATGTCCTGCTGGAACCGGTCCGACAGCATGAAGTCGACGAGCTGCTTCGCCGCCTTCTCGTGCGCCGTCCCCTTGAGGATCCCGACGAACTCGATCTGCCGGAAGCACGTGTCGAGCAGCGCGCCCGTCGGCGGCTGCTCAGGCTGCTTCTCGGCACCGACGACCTCGGCCGGCGGGCTGGTCGCGTACGACACCACGAGCGGGTAGTCGCCCTTCCCGGCGCTGCCCGAGAACTCGGTGTTGTACGCCTGCTCCCACCCGTCGACGACCTTCACCCCGTTGTCGCGCAGCTTCTCCCAGTAAGTGCGCCAGCCGTCGGGCCCGAACTTGGCGACCGAGGCGAGCAGGAAGGCGAGACCGGGCGACGACGTTGCCGGGTTCTCGACGACGAGCAGATTCTTGTACTCCGGCTTCGCCAGGTCGTCGAGCGTCTGCGGGACCGTCAGCTTCTTGTCGGCGAAGTACTTCCGGTCGAAGTTGACGCACACGTCGCCCGTGTCGACCGGCGTGACGCGGTCGCGCGGATCGAGCTGGAGGTCCTTCGAGATGCCGGCGAGCTCGGGCGACCGGTACGGGACGAAGATGCCCTCGTCGAGGGCGCGGCTCAGGAGCGTGTTGTCGACACCGAAGAACACGTCGCCGAGCGGGTTGTCCTTGGTGAGGATCGCCTGGTTGACGGCCGCGCCCGCGTCGCCCGAGGGCAGCACCTTCACGGTCACGCCCGTCTTCTTCGTGAACTCCCGCATCACCTTCTTGGAGACGTTGAAGGAGTCGTGGGTCATGAGCGTGATCGTCGTGTTGCCGGTGCGACCGGGCGCGGACGCAGCGGCCGCGACGGGACCCGCGACGACCGCCGCCGTCACCAGCAGCGAGAGCAGGAGGGCGAGCGCGTGGACTCGACGCATGGTCAGGTTCCTCCGGGATCGGGGAGCACGGCCAGGACGGTGCCGTGCTCGAGCGAGACGGTGGCGACAGGTTCGGCGAGCTCGTTGCTCAACCCGCGGGTCGAGCCGGGCTGGAGATCCTCGCCGTCGAGCCGGTAGCGCAACCCGGTCGTCGTCACCCGGCGGGCGGGGCCGCCCACTGCGAGGAGCGAGCACAGGTCACCGGGTGTGCCGGAGAGGCGGGCGTGGTCGTGGATCACGACGACCCGCGCGTCGCCGACCAGCGCCTCGACCTCGAGGTCGGCGAACGTGTGCGACGTGAGGAGCAGCACGTTGGCGAGGAGGTGGTCGAGGCGTCCGCCCGAGCCGCCCACGACGATCACCCGGCGGACGCCGCGTTCGCGGGCTGCACGCAGCGCGAGCTCGAGATCGCTCTGGTCCTTCTCGGCCGGGTACCGGCGCACCTCGGCGCCCTCGGTGCGGGCGGCGTCGACGGCGGCGGGATCGGCCGAATCGAAGTCGCCGATGACGAGGTCGACGTGCCGACCGAGAGCGAGCGCGTGCTCGACGCCGGAGTCGGCGGCGACGACGGTCACGTCGCCGTCCGGAAGGCGTGCCGCGACGTCGCCGTCGACGGGGTCGCCACCCGCGAACACCAGCGCCACCGCGCGGGGCGCGTCCACGATCTCCCTGACTCCCTTCGCCGGAATTACCCGGTGCAGGTTCCACGGGTCGGTGACGACGCCGGTCGGCACGGTCACCCTCTCAGCCCGGCTGTCCCGAGCTCCCCACGGGTTCGATTCGAATCGTAGCGTGCGGTCCCGACTCGGGCCCCCCGCGTTTCGTGTGCAAGGGTGCCGTCGTGCCGCGCTCCGTCCGTCGCTTCACCGTGCTCGGCGCGCTAGCTCTGCTCGTCGCCGCATGCGGCGGGGACGGCGGAAGCACGTCGAAGCG
>DATFVT010000324.1:0-6145 GCA_035260105.1 Acidimicrobiia bacterium | reverse complement strand
GCGGAGGGCGACGCCGCCGCCGCCCTCGACCCGCTGCGGCGGGCCTGCACGCGGCTACAGGAGCTCGACGCGCCCTATGACGTCGCCCGGGTCCGCGTGCTCATCGGGCTGTCGTACCGCGCCCTCGGCGACATCGACACGGCCGAGATGGAGTTGGACGCCGCCCGCGCTGCGTTCGAACGCCTGGGTGCGGCGCCCGATCTCGCCCGGGTCGACGAGCTGACCGGTGCGTCCGCCTCCGACACGGCGGGCGGGCTCACGCCACGCGAGGTCGAGGTGCTCCGGCTGGTCGCCACGGGCAAGACGAACCGCGCCATCGCGGCGGACCTGTTCCTCAGCGAGAAGACCGTCGCCCGTCACGTGAGCAACATCTTCACCAAGCTCGGCGTGTCTTCACGATCGGCCGCGACCGCCTACGCCTACCAGCACGACCTCGCCTGAGGCGCCCTACACAGAACTACCCACGCGCTCGTCGCCCCGAGATGGTGCATTCGGGCGATGCGAGGTGCCCGCGGTCGGATCATCGTCGTCACCATGACGACGACATCAGAAACCAGGACCATCGAGCCGGCGACCGCAGAGTGGCTGTGCGCCCGGTTCCACGACGTCTTCACGACCTTCGAGGCCGGCGAGGAGGCCTTCGTGCCGGACGTGTTCTGCGACCTGAACATGCCCGAATGGCGGTTCCAGCTGCAGGGACGGGACGCGTTCGCGGCGCAGCTGGCGCGCATCAACGAGGGCCCCTCCCGCGTCGAGGTCCTGCGCACGGTGCCGACGACATCGGGGTTCGTCACCGAGCACGTCGAGCACCAGGACGTCGACGGCGAGGACCGGTCGGCCCGCCGCCTCATCGTGTGCGAGGTCGTGCGGGGGAGGATCGCCGAGGTCACCGTCTACTGCACCGGCGAGTGGAACGACGAGCTCCGTGCCCGGCACGCGGCCGAAGCTCCGATGATCCGACCTTGACACCGAGGAGAACGACGACATGACCGTGACAACGATCGACGTCACCGGCCGCGACGGCGGACTCGTGAACGTTACGCCGGGCCAACTCGACGACCTCGCGTCGCGCATCGACGGCGCGCTCCTCCGACCGGGCGACGACGGCTGGGACGACGCCGTCCTCATCTGGAACGGCATGGTGGACAAGACCCCCGCGCTCGTCGTGCAAGCCGGGTCGGCTCGGGATGTCGTGGCCGCGGTGGAGTTCGCCCGCGACCACGGGGTGCTCCTCGGCGTCAAGGGCGCGGGCCACAACATCGCGGGCACCGCCGTCCCCGACGGCGGCCTCATGATCGACATGGCGCGCATGCGCACTGTCAACGTCGACGTGGAGGCGAAGCTCGCCCACGTCGAGGCGGGATGCCTCCTGCAGGACGTCGACCGTGCCACCCAGGAGCACGGCCTGGCGACCGTCCTCGGTTTCATCTCCGAGGTCGGCGTCGGTGGACTCACCCTCGGCGGCGGGCTCGGCTACCTCACGCGCCGGTTCGGGTGGACCGTCGACAACCTCGAGGAAGTAGAGATCGTCACCGCCGACGGCACCGTGCGAACCGCCAACCGTGCGGACCACGCCGACCTGTTCTGGGCGGTGCGGGGTGGCGGCGGGAACTTCGGCGTCGTCACCCGGTTCACGTTCCGACTGCACGACGTCGGGCCGGTTGTGTTCGGCGGTCTTGTTGCCTGGCCGTTCGAGCGCGCCGCCGACGTGCTCGCCGCGTACCGGAAGCTCACCGCGGAGGCGCCGCGCGAACTCTCGGCCTGGCTCGTGCTCATGCGCGCCCCGGCGGAGCCGTTCGTGCCCGAGGAGTACCACGGCGAACGGTCGTGCGTGATCGTCATCTGCTACAGCGGCGACCCGGCCGCGAAGGAGCGCGCCCTCGCCCCCATCCGCGAGATCGGCGATCCCGCCGTCGACCTGCTGCAGGAGTGGCCGTACACGATGCAGCAGTCGTTCCTCGACGGCAGTGAGCCGAAGGGCATCCACGCCTATTGGAAGACCGAGTACCTGGCCGACCTGCCGGAGGACCTCCTGCCGGTCCTGCGCGACCTGGCCGCCGACTGCCCGATCCACGACGCGCAGATCGGGCTGCTCCACCTCGGGGGTGCACTGAACGAGCGCGGGTGGGACGACGGCGCCGTCGGGAACCGGGATGCCCGGTTCGCCATCGGCGTCAACGGTTTGTGGGAGCCAGGTGAGCCCGACGCCGACGCATTCCGCGCGTGGATCCGCGACGGCTGGGAGAAGATTCGACCGTTCGCCACCGGCGGCGACTACGTCAACTTCCAGACCGACGACGAGGACCAGGTCCCCGCCGACGCCTACGGCGAGAACTACCAGCGGCTCCGGCGCATCAAGGCGGAGTACGACCCGGACAACCTGTTCCGCGTCAACCGCAACATCCCGCCGGCTTAGCGGCGGCTCACGTCGTCGCAGCTGTGCTCGTCGGGAAGGAGAGGGCGGAAGTCGAGGTCGTACGACGCGCCGGCCGAGATCCAGGCGTCGCCGTCGCTCGTGCCGCGCGCGGCGGCGATCGCCGACGTCGCGTCGGCGCCGGTGAGCGCGACGCAGTCGGTGCCACGGAGGTCCCCGAGCGGCCAGGGGTGCACGTCGCCGTCGGTCGTCTCCGACGGCCGCACGAGGACGGCAAGAGATGAGGCCTCGTAGTTGCGCTCGCTCCCGCGCACCAGGTCGTCCCCGAACGCGGCCGCGTCGCCGGCCCGCTCGACGAGCTGTTCGAGCCGGCGGCGCCGGGCGTGCTGCTGGGGGGTCACGCCGCTGACCCGGCCGCGGAACCCGAGCGCGTACACCGCCACCTGCCTCGTGATTCCCGGTGCGTGCACCGTCACCGTCGTCGTCGCCTGGTCGGTGACGCCGGGCTCGCCGTACGCCGGCGCCTCTTCGCCGAGCAGCCCGGCCTCGCGCGCGCCGTCCAGGATGCGCACCAGCCCGTCGCGCGTCACCCGGAACTCCTGCAGGTTGGGGAGCGCGGGCCCGGGGAACTCGAGGGTCGTCGGACCGGGCACGACCACCCGGCCGTCCCCGAACACACTGAGGCTCGGGAGGTTCGCGCGCCGGCGCGACCCCGCGAGGTAGCCCCCGGCCGTCTCGACCCGCAGCACGACGTCATGGGACCCGGTGGGCGCGCGAACCGGCCCCGACCCGCCCGAGGAGCTCCCGCCGCACGCGGCCAGCGCCACGGCGACCGCGGCGGCCAGCACCGCGGGCGCGCGCCATGTCATGCCCGGTCAGACGAACCCGAGCCCTCTCCGGTTCCCGCCTCGGCGCGGGCACGGCGCTTCCGGTGCCAGCGGATCCCGCCTTGGATGGCGGCGAGGAGCGTGTCGTTGTCGCGCGAGAGCCGTTTGTGGACGTACCGCTCGAGACCGAGGCGGCGCATCCACGGGTTGAAGGTCTCGTACCGCTCGGTGAAGTGGATGCGCGTCCGGCCGTCATCGAGGTCCTCGAGCCGCTGGAAGCCTTCCGCCCGTGACCACAGCGGCTTCCCGATGGCGTCGTAGCGCCAGGACTCGTGCAGCTTCACCTCGGTGAGCCATTCCCACGACTGGCCGACGCCGCCCGAGAGCAGGAACCGCGGGACGGGGAACGTGCAGTGGCGGACGAGCCCGTTCCCGACCTCGTCGCCCGGATGGAGGATGTCGATCGTCCCGATCTTGTTCTTCGGCCGGTCGTCGCCGCGGTACCAGAAGACCTCCCACACCTCTTCCGGCGGCGCGTCGACGACGATCGAGAACGAGTGCTCTTGCAAGGGATCGAGAATACGACGTCGCGGGCTACGGTCGCGGCGATGGGCGGCGAGATGCAGGTGGCGGACTCGGTCCTCGAGCTCATCGGCGACACTCCGCTGGTCCGGCTGCCACGCATCGGGCGCGGGCTGACCTGCGACCTCATCGCCAAGACGGAGACGACGAACCCCGGCGGCTCGGTGAAGGACCGGCCGGCCGTCGCCATGGTCGACGCTGCCGAGCGTGACGGCCTGCTGAAGCCCGGCGGCACGATCGTCGAGCCCACGTCCGGCAACACCGGCGTCGGCCTCGCGATCGTCGCCGCGCAGCGCGGGTACCGCTGCATCTTCGTGATGAGCGACAAGATGAGCGAGGAGAAGGTGGCGCTGCTCCGCGCCTACGGCGCCGAGGTCGTGGTGTGCCCGACGGCCGTGCCGCCCGAGCACCCCGACTCGTACTACTCGACGGCCGAGCGGCTCGTGCGGGAGACGCCGGATTCCTTCCGGCCCGACCAGTACTCGAACCAGGCGAACCCGGCCGAGCACGAGCGCTCGACCGGCCCCGAGGTGTGGCGCCAGACGGCCGGGCGCGTCACGCACTTCGTCGCCGGCATCGGCACGGGCGGCAGCATCACCGGTGTCGGCCGCTACCTGAAGGCGCAGAACCCCGGGGTGCAGATCGTCGGCGCCGATCCCGAGGGCTCGGTCTACTCGGGCGGCGCCGGCCGCCCCTACCTCGTCGAGGGCGTCGGCGAGGACTTCTGGCCCACGACGTACGACCCCAACGTCGTCGACCGCGTCGTCAAGGTGAGCGACGCAGAGTCGTTCGCGATGGCGCGGCGCGTCACCCGCGAGGAAGGGCTGCTCATCGGCGGATCGTGCGGCACCGCCGTGCACGCCGCGCTCGTCGTCGGGCAGGAGCTCGGTCCCGACGCCGTCGTCGTCGTGCTCGTGCCCGACTCGGGCCGCAACTACCTGTCGAAGATCTTCGACGACCAGTGGATGATCGACTTCGGCTTCCTGCGCTGCGGCGACGGACCGTGCGCCGGTGACGTCCTCGGCGCCAAGGACCGCCGCGTCCCCGACCTCGTGCTGATCACGCCCGAGCAGCCGGCGCGCCACGCCATCAACATGATGCGCGAGCTCGGCATCTCGCAGCTCGTCGTGAGCGTGACGACCGAGCAGCCGCTGGCGGCGAAGGAGGTGAGCGGCGTCGTCAACGAGCTCGACCTGATGGACCGCGCCTTCGGCGACGCGTCCGTCCTCGACCGGCCGGTGAAGGAGATCATGAGCCCGGCCATGCCGATGGTCGGGATCGGCGAGCCGGTCTCGTCGCTCGTCGCCCAGCTCGACCGGGCGGCGTCGGTGCTCGTGCTCGAGGGCGGCCACCCCGTCGGCGTGCTCACCCGCGCCGACGTGCTCTCGTTCCTCGCGGCGCGGTCTCCGGGATGACGCGCCCCAGGCAGAGACGGTTTTGGCGCCGCTCGCGTACGTCTCGCGCACCTGAACGGCGCCGAAATCCTGGGAGGCGGGGAAGCCACGACGACGCGTTCGAGACGCGCACGGTGCACGCGGGTCAGGAGCCCGACCCGGCCACGGGCGCGGTGGTGCCGCCGATCACCCTGGCCTCGACCTTCGCGCAGGACGCGGTGGGCGACCACCGGGGCTACGAGTACGCCCGCAGCGCCAACCCGACACGGTCGGCGCTGGAGGCTTGTGTCGCCGAGCTCGAGGGCGGCGCGCACGCGCTCGCGTTCGCCAGCGGCATGGCAGCCGAGGACGCCGTTCTGCGCGCGATGCTGCGGCCGGGCGACCACGTGATCATCCCCGCCGACGCCTACGGCGGGACGTACCGGCTGCTCGCACAGGTTTTCGAGCCCGCCGGCATCACCTGGTCCGCCGTCGACCACGTCGACCTCGACGCCCTGCCCGCCGCCTGGCGCGACGACACGAAGATCGTCTGGGTCGAGACGCCCACCAACCCGCTCCTCACCGTGGTCGACATCGCCGCGATCTCCCGCCTCGCGCGCGACCGCGGCGCGCGCGTCGTCGTCGACAACACGTTCGCCACGCCGTACCTGCAGCAGCCGCTCGGACTGGGCGCCGACGTCGTGGTGCACTCGAGCACCAAGTACCTCGGCGGGCACTCGGACGTCGTGGGTGGCGCCGTCGCCCTGTCCGACGACGCCCTCGCGGAGCAGGTCGCCTTCGTGCAGAAGGCGGCGGGGGCGGTCCCCGGCCCGTTCGACTGCTACCTCGTGCTGCGCGGCATCAAGACGCTCGCGGTGCGCATGGACCGCCACTGCGCCAACGCCCGCGCCATCGCGGCCCTCCTCTCCGAGCATCCCGCCGCCGCACGCGTGCTGTACCCGGGGCTGCCCGGCCATCCCGGCCACGAC
>DATFVT010000323.1:0-2109 GCA_035260105.1 Acidimicrobiia bacterium | reverse complement strand
GCGGCGTCGTGGTACTTCTTCGAGCGGCCGAAGTTGCGGCCACCGACCTCGACTGCGTCCTGTTCCGGGTCGTAGCTCCACCCGACCGGCGCGACGTGGGGTGTTCCGTCCTTGCCCACGGTCGCGATCCGGCCCAGCCGGCGCTCCGAGAGGTAGCGCAACTCGCTCGCGGTGAAGACGCTCCCGTCCGTGTTCACGATTCCGCCATCCTCTGCATCCGCCCTTCTGCCCATTCACGCCAGGAGTCCGACAGCTGCGGCACCTCGAGCAACGCAGCAACATCGCGGCGGTCGTGGTGGTAGACGCGCCAGATGTCGCCGATCGTGAACCCGTGGTCAGGTTGCGCGACGACCCGCACGTCGTCGCCGGCGCCGACGTCGCCGGGCTCCACGATGCGCAGGTACGTGCCGGGGCGAGCGGCCCGTGTGAAGCGCTGCGGGAACAACGCGTCGCCCATGCGCAGACCGAGCTTCCAGCACGGAAGACGCGGTTCGCTCACTTCGAGGACCGCGGTTCCCGCGTTCCAGCGCTCCCCGACCACCGAGTCGACGAGGTGCAGCCCTGCGATGGTGAGGTTCTCCCCGAACCCGCCGGGCCCGATCGCCCGGCCGAGCTCGGACTCCCACCAGCGCACGTCCTCGACGGCGTAGGCATACACGGCCTTGTCGTGCCCGCCGTGCACCGTGCGGTCGGCCTGCTCGTCACCTTCGAGATTGACGCCTCGGGCACGGACCCGGCCCGACACCGGCGTCTTCCAGATCGCGGTGGTGGCGGGCTTCCCGTCGCGTTCGACGGGGCGGATGCGGCCGACGTTCACCGACACCACCGTGCCGCGGGGGAGGTCCACGACGCGCTGCAACCGGCTCACCCGCCGGGCAATTCCCCCGTCTGGTACAAGGAGGCGGATGCGACGCCGGCACATCGAGGTCACCGCGCACTCGGACGCCGCTCCCGACGCGGTGTTCGCTTTGCTGGCGGACGGCGCCACGTGGCCGAGGTGGTCACCGATCGAGTCGTTCGAGCTCGAGCGCGAGGGTGATCCGCCGCCCGAGGGCCCCGGCGCGATCCGCGTCTTCCGCCGGGGCCGCACGGTCGGCCGGGACCAGCTCGTCGACGTCGCGCCCGCCGAGCGGTTCGTGTACGCGTCGCTCTCGGGTCTGCCCGTCCGGGACTATCTCGCCGAGGTCGAGCTCACCGCAGTCGTCGGGGGCACCGAGATCCGGTGGCAGGCGACGTTCTCCCCCAAGATGCCCGGGACCGGACGGCTCCTCGAGCGCGGCCTTCGTCGCTTCCTCGAGCAGTGCGCGCGCGGCGCCGCCGCGCACGCCGCGGGTTGACGCTCAGCCACCCGCGTCGGCCGCGTAGCGGCTACGGTGCTCCTCCCACCGCTCCCTGAGCCACGGCATGGGCTTGCCGTCGAGCGCGCTGCCGAGAAGGTCGAGCAACGTGTGCCAGCCGGCCAGGTCGCGCGGTCCGTTGGCGACGTCGAACCCGGGAGGCTCGGTGTGCGTCAGCGTGAGGCGCGTCCCCTCGCCGTCGCGCCGGAGCTCCCAACGGGCGACCGACCCGGGATCGCCGCCGAACGTGTGCTCGAAGAGCACGGGCGGCTCGACGCGAAGCACCGTGTCGCGCGCGACCAGCATCCCCTCACCGGCCTCGGCGATGATCGCCTCCACCAGCTCGGGCGGGCCGGTCGTGCGCGTGTTCAGCTGCCCGCCTTCGACGAGGTCCAGCTCGATCTCGACCTCTCCCATCCACTCCTTGATCCGCGCCGGCGTGGTGAGCGCGTCCCAGACCTTCTCGATCGGGTGCCGGAACCGGCGCTCGAAGCGGAGGACGTACCGGCCGTCCACGGTCTCGGCGGCGCCGTCGTGCGGGATCGTCCGCGGGCTCGAGTTCGCAGTCATGGCTACTTCTCCTCGGTCGTCTCGGTCTCGTCGAGGTGGCGCTCGAGGGCATCGAGCCGGTCGGTCCAGAACCGCCGGTAGGGCGCGAGCCAGGCGTCGATCTCGGCGAGCGGCTCGGCGCGCACCCGGTACCAGCGCCGCTGGGCGTCGATCCGGACGTCGACGAGGCCCGCCTCCCGCAGCACCCGCAGGTGCTTCGAGA
>DATFVT010000322.1:0-2244 GCA_035260105.1 Acidimicrobiia bacterium | reverse complement strand
CCCCGGCGGCCGGGCTGACCGCCGTCTCAGCGGGCAGCCGCGCGTCGCAGGGCGCGGAACTCGCGCACGAGGTCGTCGAGCTGGTACGCGGCCTGGGCGCCGCTCGGGTTGGGCAGCAGCCAGATGACGGCCTCCCCCAGGGTCTCCGGTTGGCGGCCGAGGACGGCGCGGGGCCGGCGGAACGCGGTCCGGTACGCGCCCATCCCGGCGAAGGCGACGAAGCCGGGACGGTAGCGCTGGACCTTGCCCGCCAGCCGGCGGGCGCCCCGGCGGAGCTCGCCGCCGTCCAGCTCGGCGGCCGCAGCCGTCGTGCGGCTGACGAGGTTCGTGATGCCGACCCCCACGTCGAGCAGCTCGCGGTCGTCGAAGGGCGACAGCTCGTGATCCGTGAAGCCGGATCGGTGCAGCACCTTCCAGAACCGGTTGCCGGGCCGGGCGAAGTGATGCCGGACGGCACCCGAGTACAGGCCGGGGTTGATGCCGCAGAAGAGCACTCGGAGTCCGGGTGCGATGACGTCGGGGATGCGCCGGCCGGTCGCCGCCGCCAGCTCCTGCTTCGTCGGACGGTGGGCGCGCTCGCTCCCGGCGGCCTTCGGCACGGGCCGCCCTAGTCGCCGACGCCGGCGACGGCCGCTCGTGGCGGCCGGGCGAAGTCGCGGACGACGCGCTCGAGCTGTCCGGCGAGCGCGTGCAGGTCGGCGGCCGACCACGTCGAGAGCCGCTCCGCCATGAGCTCGTCGGCCGCGGCCCGATACGCCTGCGACGCCCGCCGACCCTTCGGCGTGAGCACGACGATCCCGGCCCGTCCGTCGCTCGGATCGGGGCGCCGCTGGGCGTGGCCCGTCGCCGTGAGATCGCGTACCTCGCGACTGATGAGCGCCGGTTCGAGACCGGTCAGCCGCGACAGCTCCGAGAGTCGTACCGCTCCCGCACTCCGCGAGGCGGCCAGGATCGCCAGCGCCGGCTGGGAGAGGGCGACCCCCGACCGCTCGGCGCGGAGGCGGGCACCTTCTCGACCTGTCGCCATGCGCGCCAGGCGGGCCAACGCCTGGTCCACCCGAGCGAGGTCCTCGCGCCGCGTCATCTCACCCGAAGTCCGGGTTCAGCTCCGAGCTCACGATCCACATCGCGAAGTACTGCGCGGCGCCGCCGTACGCATGACCGAGGGCGACCGATGCGCCGTCGACCTGGTAGTCGCCGGCGGTGCCGCGCACCTGGTTGGCGGCCTCGAGGCAGCGGATGAGACCCGATGCGCCGATCGGGTTCGACGAGAGCACGCCGCCCGACGGGTTCACCGGGAAGCTCCCCGAGAGCTCCGTCTCCCCCGCGTCGGTCAGCTTCCACCCCTCGCCTTCCGGGGTGATCAGGTGCCCTTCGAGCCACATGGGCTCGTACCACGAGAACGGGACGTACAGCTCGGCGCAGTCGATCTGCTGCAACGGGTCGGTGACGCCCGCCTTGGCGTACAGCGCTTCGGCGCAGTCGACGCCGGCGACGGGCCGCACCGTGTCGCGACCGGGAAACGAGCTGAACTCGGTGCGCTTGGCGTGCGCGATCACCCACGCCGGTGGGCGCGGCCCGCGCCGCGCGACGTCTTCGCTCGCGAGCACGACGGCGGCGGCGCCGTCCGACGACGGGCACGACTCCAGGAAGTGCAGGGGGTCCCACAGCATCGGGGACTCCTTCACCTTCTCGATCGAGATGTCCTCGATCCGCAGGTGGGCGTGCGGGTTCTTCAGCGCGTTGAGGCGGTCCTTGACCGCGATCTTCCAACCGATGTGCTCGGGCGCGCCCGAGCGCGAGATGTAGCTGCGGATCCACGGTGCGAAGGTCCCGCCGGCGCCCTGCCCGCCCGACCGGCCGCCCGAGAGCGCCCACGTCGCATTGCCCTCCGACTGCTTCTCGTAGCAGACGACCAGCACGCGGTCGTACCGTCCCGACTCGACGAGCGTGGCGCCGGTGATCGCCGTCGACGCCCCGACCGAGCCGGCGGTGTGCACGCGGTGGATCGGCTTCCCCACGGCGCCGAGCGCGTCGGCGAGCGACAGCTCCGGCATCATGACCGCTTCGAGCGCGTCGGGCGCCTTGCCGATCACGATGGCATCGATGTCGGCGAACGACATGCCGGCGTCCTCGAGCGCGTCGAGCGCCGCCCATCGCACGAGCCCGTCCAGCGTCACGTCGAGCTGCCGGCGGTAGTCGGTCTGGCCGATGCCGACGACCGCGCTGGGCCGAGCCATCACT
>DATFVT010000321.1:0-2283 GCA_035260105.1 Acidimicrobiia bacterium | reverse complement strand
GCCGACGTGTGGCAGAAGCGGCTGCCGAAGAAGTACCTCGACGTCGGTCCGCGGGTCGAGCGGGCGCCGCTGGGGGAGATGACGTTCGTCGGCGGAAACTTCTCCTACTCCAAGGGCGAGGGCAACCCGTGCGACTGGTGGCACTACGAGGACAAAAAGATCCCCCAGACGCGCCTGAGCGCCGCCGTCGGCTTCGACCGCGACGAGGTCAAGATCACCGCGATCACGTACGAGGAGATGCGCCCGGGGTGTTACGACCCGAAGGCGCGCCTCGAGGACATGGACACGAACTGGGTGGAAGCGTCGCTGTCGTTCCCGACGTTCCCGCGTTTCTGCGGTCAGACGTTCATGGAGGCGAACGACAAGGAGCTCTCCGACCTCTGCGTGAAGGCGTACAACGACTGGATGTTCGACGAGTGGTGCGCCGGTTCCAACGGCCGGCTGATCCCGCTGCCGATCATCCAACTGTGGGACTCGCAGCTCGCCGGTGAGGAGATCCGGCGCAACGCCGCCCGCGGCGGACGCGCGGTCGCGTTCACCGAGATCCCGCCGTTCCTCGGGCTGCCCTCGGTCCACGATCCCGACGGCTACTGGGACCCGTTCTTCCGGGCGTGCGCGGAGACGGGCACGGTCGTGTGCATGCACATCGGCTCGTCGTCGAAGATGCCGTCGACGTCGAAGGACGCGCCCCCCGCGGTCGGCTCGACGCTCACGTACATGAACGCGGCGATGTCGCTGACCGACTACCTCATGTCGGGTGTGTTCGAGAAGTTCCCCGACCTCGTCATCGCGTACTCCGAGGGGCAGATCGGCTGGATCCCGTACGTGCTCGAGCGTGCCGACGCGGTTTGGGATCACAACCGGGCCTGGGGCGGTGTCGCCGACAAGGTGAAGAAACCGCCGAGCCAGTACTACCGGGAGCACGTGTACGGCTGCTTCTTCGACGACCCGCACGGCCTGCGGTCGCTCGAGGACCTGGGCGTCGACACGATCACGTTCGAGACCGACTATCCGCACAGCGACTCCACCTGGCCCAACAGCAAGGAGGTCGCCGAGCGGCAGATGAAGGACCTCGACGAGGACCAGATCCAGAAGATCGTGCGCGGCAACGCGATCCGGATGCTGCAGCTCGACTTGACGTAACTGTCGCCCCCTACCGAGCGTTGTCACAGATACCCGGCATATCGCCGAGATCTTGTGACAACGGGGTTGCGGGTGCGGCTACTTCTTGGGCGCCATGACGAGCACGGTGCCCTGCGCGAGGCACACCGGCCGGCCGTCGTTGTCGACCTCGATGCGGACGACGGCCGTGCGCTTGGTGAGCGACACGATCTGCGCCGAGGCCGCGAGCCTCCCTGTCGTGACCGGCGCCAGGTAGTTGAGCTTGAACTCCGTCGTGGCCGCCCACGCGCCGGGCGGGATCACGGGGTAACAGACCGTGCCGAGCACGTGGTCGCACAGCGCCGCGAGCACGCCGCCGTGCAGGTTGCCGAACGGGTTGAGCAGGTCGTCCCGAACGGCGATCTCGGCGCGCATGCCCCCGGGCCAGGTCTCGGTGAGGCGGATGTGGAGGTATCCGGGGAGACCCTCGTCCTTCTCGTGTGCGCGCGCGAGCCCGTCGGCGACCCGCTGGTCGTACGTCTCGAACTCGGGCATGACGCGGACCCTAGAGCAACACCGGCGCGAGCTCCCGCCAGTCGTCGAGCGGGACCTCGGTGCGGTGGGGCTTGAGCACCTGCACCGCGACGTGGTCGGCCCCGGCGTCGAGGTGCGCCCGCACTCGGGCGCGGATCGCGTCTGCGTCGCCCCAGGCCACGAGCATGTCGACGAGCCGGTCACTCCCGCCGTCCGCGAGGTCGTCGTCGGTGATGCCGAAGCGGCGCAGGTTGTTCATGTAGTTCGGAAGATCTCGGTAGATCGCCACGTGCGCACGCCCGATGCGCCGGGCCTCTTCGGCGTCGGTCTCGAGGAGGACGGCCTGCTCAGGTGCGAGCAGCTTGTCGGGCCCGAGGATCTCGCGGGCGCGTGCGGTGTGCTCCGGCGGGACGTTGTACGGATGCGCGCCGTCGGTACGCTCGGCCGCCAGCCCGAGCATCTTCGGGCCAAGAGCCGCCAGCACGCGCCGCGGCGGCTCGGCGGGCTCGGCGGCCGCGTACATGGCGCCGTCCATGCCGTCGAGGTAGGCGCGCATGGCCGTGAGCGGGCGCGCGTAGCTCTGGCCGCGCAAACCCTCGACCATCGGTTGATGGCTCACGCCGAGCCCGAGCACGAACCGGCCGGGGA
>DATFVT010000320.1:0-3819 GCA_035260105.1 Acidimicrobiia bacterium | reverse complement strand
GGACGAGGAGCTTCGAGCCGAGCGCCGCCTTGGCGGCGCCGATCCAGTCGTCGAGCTCCTCGGGCGACGCGAGGGTGTACCGGTCCGGCAGGAGGGCCTGGAGTCGCAGCATGGGTTCGATCCCTTTCGGGAAGTCCCGGTTCTGGCCGGCGGGGACAGCCTGGTCGCCCACCGCGGGGTTGTCGGCCCCGGGACTGATATGTGGCCGGAATGCCAGGCCGGCCTCCACGTAGTGTAACGCCGCCTCATCGCCCCTCTCATCCCCCTCATCGCGTTCTCATCGACATTTGGGTAGGTCGACAGCTGGTGTCCGGTCGGCGATTCGCGCTCCTGTTCTTGCTCCTGGCGGCGGTGCGTGTCGCCGTCGTGCCCCTCGCGCTGTCCTCGGACGCGACGGCACCGAGCAAGTACCGGATCCTGCCCGGCGACGCCCGCCGCTTTCACGCGATCGCAAGCCACGACGGCGAGCCCTACCGGGACTTCGCCGTCGAGTACCCGCCGGTGATGGTGGCGGCGATCGAGGCCCTCGACGGCGGCAGCTTCCGGTCGGCGACGGTACGGCTCATGTGGTCGCAGCTCGTCGTCGACCTGGCGATCGCCGCCGTCGTCGCCTGGGGCTGGGGTCGCCGGGCCGGGATCGCCTACCTCGTGCTCGGTTCGGTGTTCCTGCTCTATCCCTTCCTGTACCTCCGGCTCGACCTGCTGTCGGTGTTCCTCGCCGTCCTCGGCATCGCCCTGGTGCGCCGACGACATCAGTACGCCGGAGGCGCGACGCTCGCCGTCGCGTGCTTCGCCAAGCTCTGGCCCGTCGTGCTGATCCCGGTGCTCGTCGTACGGCGCGCATGGCGCGCGCTCGGCGCGTGCATCGCCGTAGGGGTCGCCGGTACCGCGGCGTGGGTCGCGTGGGGCGGGATCGACGGCCCGGTGCAGGTCTTGACCTTCCGCGGCGCAAAGGGCTGGGAGTTCGAGAGCACGGTCGGAGCGCTGGTGCGCAGCGCCGGGGGTGTGACGCCCCACATCGAACGGGGTGCATGGCGCGTCGGTGAGGTCACGAGCGCGGTGAGCGGCGTGCTCGCCCTCGCGCTCGCCGCGGGCGTCGCGGTGACGTGGGTGTTGGCGGCCAGAGCCAAGCCGCGCGGCACGGCAGTCGTCGACGGGCTGGCGCCGATGGCGGCGATCACAGTCTTCCTGGTGCTCTCACCGCTCTTGTCGCCGCAGTTCCTGCTCTGGCTCCTGCCGTTCACGGCCATCGCCGCCGTGCACGGCGAACGCCTCGTGACGAGCCTCGCGTTCGTCGTCTTCGGGCTGAGCGTCGCGTTGCTCGCGCTCCTGCCGGAGCTCATCCACGGCGGGACGTTCGCGCTCCTCCTGCTCGCGCTGCGCAACGCCGTCCTGGTCGGGTTGCTCGTTGCGCTCGGTTACCGCCTGGCGCAGGCGGCAGGTTGGCGACGGGCAGCCGCCCCGCTCGAGCCGGCAGCCGAGATCGCCGCCTAGCGGCAGGCCGTTACCCGCCCGCGACGAGCTTGGCCTCCTCCTCGGCCATGACCGCGGAGACGAGATCGCGGATGTCGGCCGGTGCCTTCGACGGTGCACCGGTGTCGTGCGGCGGCTGGGGGTCGTACTCGATCCCCAGCTGGACCGCCTGTGCGACCTCGGGTCCGTAGAGCTTGTCGACGAGCGTCAGTGCCAGGTCGATGCCGGCCGAGACGCCGGCGGCGGTGGCGACCTTGCCTTCGATGACCACGCGCTCCGCCGTGGGGTCGGCGTCGTAGCGGCGGAGATGGTCGTAGGCCAGCCAGTGCGTGGTGGCGCGCAAGCCTTGCAGGACGCCGGCCGCACCGAGGAGGAGTGCGCCGGTGCAGACGGACGTCGTGTAGGTGGTCGTCTGGTGGGCCGATCGGATCCAGTCGACGATCGGGCCGCCCTCGGCGGCGACGATCCGCGTCGCCAGTCCACCGGGGACGAGCAGCACGTCGGGCGTCGGCACGTCCTCGAAGGTGTGCTCCACGTCGAGGCGCAGGAGGCCGTTGTCGTCGGCGAGCGCTCCCGTCCGCTCGGCGCACAGGACGACGTCCGTGCCGGGGACGTTCGTGAACACGTTGTAGGGGCCGATCGCGTCGAGGGCGGTGAACCCGGGATAGAGGCCGATGGCGATCTGCATGCGCGATTCCTTTCAGGACGCCCGCCGGCTGAAGTGCTGGCGGTAGCGATCGGGTGTCGTGCCGAGACGGCGGTGGAACGCGCGATGCAGCGTCTCGGCGTGCTTCATGCCGACGCGACGAGCGACGGCCGCGACGGTCAGATCGGTGGTCTCCAGCAGACGACGAGCGGTCTCGACTCGCAGCTCCTCCACGAACGCGGCCGGCGTGGTGCCCGTCTCGCGGCGGAAGACGCGAGCGAACGTGCGCGGGCTCATGCCGACGCGTGCCGCCAGTGCCTGAACGCCGAGGTCCTCGTCGAGGTGGTCGTTGAGCCACGCCTGGAGATCGGCGATCGACGTCGTCGTCGCGCGTTGGGCGCGGAGCTGGGCGCTGAACTGCGACTGTCCGCCGGGGCGCTGGACGAACACCACGAGCCAGCCGGCCGCCCGATGCGCAAGGTCGGCGCCGTGATCCGCCTCCACGACCGCGAGGAACAGGTCGACCCCGGCGGTGACGCCGGCCGCAGTCCAACGGTCGCGGTCGCGCACGTAGATGCGGTCGGGTTGCACCCGGACGTCGGGATGGCGATCGGCGAGCGTGTCGCACGACGCCCAGTGCGTGGTCGCCTCGTAGCCATCGAGCAGCCCGGCCGCAGCGAGGAGCCAGGCGCCGGTGCACACCGACGTGACCCGCGGCGCCCGCCCGGCGACGGCGGCGAGGTCGGCAAGGAAGCGATGATCCCGCGCCGCTGAGCGGGTGCCCTCGCCCCCCACGACGACGAGCGTGTCGACCCGATCGCGGGAGCGGGCCAGCGCCGCCAGCGACACGTCGGCGGCCAGGGAGACGCCGCTCTCGGAGCGGGCCGGCTGCCCGTCCGGGGTCGCGATCAGTGTCCGGTAGGGGGGAGAGGCGCCGAGGCGGGTGGCGGTGCGGAGGACCTCGACGGGCCCGGCCAGGTCCAGGAGCTGGAGGCCGTCGAAAGCCACGACCACGACCGTGTGGTGCTCCGGGGTCATGGCCGACATCATCCGCGAGCCCAGCCCTGGCAGCAATGCCAACTTCTTGATTCTTTCTGCCACGGGCGTGAACGTAGGAGAATGGAGAGGTGATCGACCGCCCGGAACCCGGCACCGTCCCCACCGGCCCCGGCGCCTACCTGTTCAAGGACGCCGCGGGCCGGGTCATCTACGTGGGGAAGGCCAAGGGCCTGCGCAGCCGGCTGTCGAACTACTTCGGCCCCCCGGGCTCCCTGCCCGAGCGGACGCGGCAGATGGTGGCGGTGGCGGAGTCGGTCGAATGGATCGAGGTCCGCAACGAGGTCGAGGCGTTCTTCCTCGAGTTCAACCTCATCAAGCGGCACAAGCCGCGGTTCAACGTCCGTCTCAAGGACGACAAGTCGTACCCGTTCCTCGCAGTCACGCTCGACGAGGAGTGGCCCCGGGCGATGGTCATGCGCGGCTCGAAGCGCAAGGGCGTCCGGTACTACGGGCCCTTCGCGCACGCCTACGCCATCCGGGAGACGCTGGACCTCCTCCTCCGCACGTTCCCCATCCGGACGTGCACGCAGGCGAAGTTCGATCGCCATCACCGTCTTGGTCGTCCGTGCCTCTACGCGCACATCGAGAAGTGCGCGGCGCCGTGTGTCGGCGCCGTGGGCCGGGAGGACTACGACCGCCTG
>DATFVT010000319.1:0-2058 GCA_035260105.1 Acidimicrobiia bacterium | reverse complement strand
CGGCCACCGGGGCAGTGGCCGCGCCCACCCCCGCTTCCCTCGCCGCCGCCGTCGTCGACGTGCTCGCCCACCCGCGCGAGGAGACCCGCCGCGCCGCCCGCGCCCGGGCGGAGCACTTCCCGTGGACACGCACCGCGCTGGAGATGCTGCGCGTCCACCGGGTGTCATGAGCCTGCGCATGCACCCGCTGCGCACCTCGGACGAAGCGGAGCTGCGGCGCGTCTTCCGGTCGACGATCGCGCTGGGACACCCGGTGTCGCACGACGCCGCCGTCGACGCCGCGCTGCGCCCGTACGAGCGCCTGTGCCTGCAGTGGTACCTGGGCCCCGGGCGCGAGCACGCCTCGGTGCTGCTCGACGACGATCGCGTCGTGGGCTACGCGCTCGTGTGCGTCGACCCCGACGGGTTCGGCCGCTGGCAGCAGCGCGCCGGGGCGCGGTTCACCGCCCACGTCCTGCCGCGTCTCGCGCTCCGCCGGTACCCCGCGTCGATCCGGCGCTTCTACCGCCTCCGGCTCCGTGACGGTTGGGACCTGTGGCGCCACTCCGACGACCGCGTCGCCGGGCTCCCGCACGCGCACTTCAACGCGACCGCGCCGGGCGGGCTCCCGGGCCGCCTGCTCGCCGACCACGTCGACGAGGTGGTAGCGGCCGCCGGCTTCGACTCGTGGTACGGCGAGATGAACGCCCGTGCCGGCCGGCGCGTCGCCGCCCTCGGCCGCTGGGGCGCCGAGATCGTCTCCCGCCGGCCGAACGCCACGCTGTCCTGGCTGACCGGCGCGCCCGTCGAGCGGCTCACGGTGCTGCGCCGCGTGACCGCCCGGCGCGCCGCCGCCTGATCGCGCCCGCCGGGCTCCGCCCGCGACCTGGATGCGACGCGCCGACCCAAGCTCACAGGGCGTTCTCAGCGTTTCGAAAGTGCGCTCACAACCTCACCCGCGACAATCCGCGCCATGACCAACGGCGCGGAAGAAGACGACAACGCCGCCGTCGGCGAACCGCCGACGGAGCCGACCGAGGCGGCCCGGGAGACCGAGCCCACGGAAGAGGCCCGGGCATCGACCCCGCCCCCGCCCCCGACCGAGGGCGGGGCCCCGGCGGCGCCGCCGGGCGGGCGAGGCGGGTGGCTGATCCCGAAGTGGGCCGTCGCGGCCCTCGTCGGGCTCGTCGTCGTCGCCCTCCTCTTCGGCGGTGCGTTCGCGCTCGGCCGCGCCACCGCTTCGAGCGGGGACAACGAGAACGCCCGCAACGAGCGACCGTTCGAGGGTCGCTCCCCCCGTGACCCTGGCGAGGGGCCGAACCTGCCCCGTGTCCCTCGCCAGGTGAGCGGGGTGTTCCTCGGCGTGGCGACGCAGGCGTCGACCGACCCGCAAGGCGTGCGCGTCGTCGACGTCGTGGGTGGCAGTCCCGCCGAGTCCGCCGGCCTCCAGGCCGACGACGTGATCACCGCCGTCGACGGCACGGCGGTGAGCCGACCCGCCGAGCTGGCCCAGCAGATCCGGAGCCACCAGTCGGGCGACCAAGTGACGATCGCGTACAGCCGTGGCGGCAACACCGCCGAGGCACAGGTGACGTTGGCCGACCGTTCGAGCGACAACCAGCCGAACAGCTGACGACGCCCGCCGCGTAACCTGGCACGCATGCTGCTCGACGGGTTCAACCACGTGGCGATCCTCACCAACGACACGAAGCGGCTGCACGCGTTCTACGAAGAGGTGTTCGACGCGACCGTTCCTCGCGACGGGCCGGAGGGGCCGCCCGAGTCGTCGGGCGTGCGGCTGTCGGTCGTGCACGTCGGGCCCCATTCCGAGCTCAACGTGTTCGAGATCGAGGACAACCACGAGGCCGATCGGCAGACGCCGATGTTCGGGCGCGGCCGCATCGATCACCTCGCGCTCCACGCCGAGTCGCTCGACGCGTTCGAGAGGATCCGTGACCGGCTCGTCGCCCGCGACGCGAGCGACGGGTTCGTGACCGACTTCGGCCCGATCCTGAGCGTCTTCTTCCGCGACCCGGACGGCCTCGAATGCGAGGTCTGCGTGGAGAACCCCGACGCGCA
>DATFVT010000318.1:0-3170 GCA_035260105.1 Acidimicrobiia bacterium | reverse complement strand
GCGAAGATGGCGACGGTGCTGCCGGTCGGCGACCCGCTCGACTCCAAGACGGTGGTCGGCCCGCTCATCACGGGAGCGCACCGCGAACGCGTCGAGGGCTACATCAAGGCCGGCGCCGACGAGGGCGCGGAGATCGTCGCCGGAGGCGGACGACCGGCGCACCTCGAGCAGGGGTTCTACGTCGAGCCGACGCTCCTCGCCGGCGTGCGGGGCAACATGCGCGTCGCGCGCGAGGAGATCTTCGGGCCCGTGGTCGTCGTCGAGACCTTCGACGACGACGACGAGGCGATCCACCTCGCCAACGACAGCGACTTCGGGCTCTACGACTACGTCTTCACCGGGGACTCCGCCCGCGGCATGCGAGTCGCGCGCCGCCTCCGCGCCGGCAACGTCGGCATCAACACGATCCAGCGCAACCACGAGACGCCGTTCGGGGGCACCAAGCTCAGCGGGGTCGGCCGCGACGGAGGGTCGTTCGGCCTCCACGCGTACTCGGAGCTCCAGAGCATCGTCTGGCCCGGGTGAGCACCACCGATGAGCGCGCCGTCGGATGAGCGCGCCGTCGTGAGCGACGACGTCGTCATGGTCGTCCCCGACGGAAGGCTCGTCTTCGGGATCCAATTGCCGACGGTGGCGCTCAGCACCATGGTGGCGGCGCCGTGGGAGCGCGAGAACGGCGCCGGTGTCGCCGAGCTCGTGCAGGCGGCGCAAGCCGCCGACCGGGCCGGCTTCTTCTACGTCGCGGTGTGCGACCACGTCGCGATCCCGCGGCAGCTCGCGCCGGCGATGTCGACGACGTGGTACGAGCCGATCTCCACGCTCGGGTTCCTGGCCGGCCAGACGGCGCAGACGCGTCTGATGACGAACGTGTTCGTCGGGCCGTACCGCCATCCGCTGCAGACCGCGAAGGCGTTCGCGACCCTCGACACGCTGTCGGGCGGGCGGACGATCCTCGGGATGGGCGCGGGCCACGTCGAGAAGGAGTTCGACGCGCTCGGGCTGCCGTTCGCCGAGCGGGGGCGGATGCTCGACGACGCCGTCGACGGCGTCAAGAGTGCCTGGAACGACGAGTTCGTGGGGTCGGGCGACGACGCGGTGGGCATGCGACCGCGTCCGGTCCAGCGGCCGCGCCCGCCGATCTGGATCGGCGGATCGAGCCGGCCCGCGCTGCGGCGCGTCGCCGAACGGGGCGACGGCTGGATCCCGCAGGGGACGCCGCGCCGGAAGATGCCCGAGTCGATCGCCTACCTCCGGGAGCACCGCGACCGGGTCCGGCCCGGCGCCGAGCCCGAGATCGGCGTCATCACCGAGGCGATGTACGTCGGCGAGCCCGGCTGGGAGACCGCACGCGGCACGATCACCGGCCCGCCCGAGAAGCTGGCCGAATCGATGAACGAGTACGGCGCGATGGGCGTGTCGCACCTCCAGGTGCGCTTCCAGTCGCGCTCGATCGACGAGCTCTGCGACCAGATCGAGCGCTTCGGCGCCGACGTCGGGCCGCACCTCACCCGCTGAGTCTGGAGTCGTGCCATGGCGATGATCGGTCTCCGATACGACCTCCGGGCCCCGACCTGGGGCGCGGCCACGCACGCCGAGATCTACGCCGCGGCCCTCGAGCAGTCGAGGTGGGGTGACGAGCGCGGCATCGACTTCGTCGTGCTGTCCGAGCACCACGGCGCCGAGGACGGGTACATCCCCGCGCCCGTGACGATGGCGGCTGCGATCGCCGGTCGCACCCGGCGCATCGGCATCAACATCTCCGCCATCCTCGTGCCGCTCCACGACCCGGTGCGGCTGGCGGAGGAGCTGGCCGTACTCGACCTCGCCAGCGGGGGACGGGTCAGCTTCGTCGCCGGTGTCGGCTACCGCTACGAGGAGTTCGAGATGGCGGGGATCGACCGGAAGCAACGCGGCAAGTTGCTCGAGGAGTACGTCGACGTCCTGCGGAAGGCATGGACGGGCGAGCCGTTCGAGTGGCGGGGACGGACCATCGTCGTCACGCCGAAGCCGCAGACGCAGCCACACCCCATGATGATGATCGGTGGGTCGACGGAGATCGCGGCGCGGCGCGCGGCGCGGTTGCGGCTGCCGATGTTCCCGGCCGTCGGCGACCCGGAGCTGGCTGAGTTCTATAACGACGAGTGCGAGAAGGTCGGCTTTCAGCAGGGGTTCATCAGCCTCCCCGCCGGCCCTGGGTTCGTGCACGTCGCCGAGGACCCGGAGTCGGCGTGGGTGAAGATCGGCCCCCACGCCCTGCACGAGGCGCAGGTGTACGAGAGCTGGCAGACACCCGGACAGCGATCGGCCGTGGACGTGCACGCCAAGGACGTCGACGACGTGCGCAAGAGCGGCGTCTACCGCGTGGTGACGCCCGACGAGTGCGTCGCGCTGGCGCAGGAGCTCGGAGACTTCGGCACGATCGTTCTCCACCCGCTCATGGGCGGCATCCCGCCCGACGTCGCCTGGGAGAGCCTCGAGCTCTTCGAGCGCAAGGTGCTGCCGCGCCTCAAGGGCGCCGCCGTTTCGTGATGCGTCCCTGACCTTCGCTCAGCGGGGTTTCAGGTACGCACCTACCGGAGCTCGTCGGCGTAGCGGTCGGTGCCGGGGACCGTGGCGACGAACGGGGAGACGAACAGGATGCGGCCGACGCCGCCCGCCTCGAACTCCTTGCCGAGGTCGCCGAACCGGTCGTCGAACACGGCAACAGGGTCCTCGTCGAGGAAGTAGAGCTGGAGGAAACGGTCGGTGTCCTCGTTGCGGGGCACGTCGCTCGGTGCGTCCTGGAAGAGCGGCACCGGCGTGAATGCCGTCATCACCTCGGCCGGGCACGGCCGGCCGCGGAACCATGCGACGACGTCGTCGTGGGTCTTGCCCTCGGCGACCTCGCCGATGACGGCGACGACGCCGGCGAAGTGGTGGTCGAGCGCGAGCTCGGCGGGCACGCCGTCGGGATCGGCGTGCTGCTCGTCGAGGAAGCGGTACATGAGCGTGTGGATGTGGTCGCGTTCGGCGAACATGCGGTTGTTCTGGTGGAGCCAGTTGACCTGCTCCGTGCCCCACTTCATCCACTCGCCGAACTTGCCGGCGAGGATCCAGTACAGCGCGAGGTACGAGCCGAGCATCGGGTCCGGTGTGATCGGCGAATCGGAGGGATAGCGCTTCTCCTTGCA
>DATFVT010000317.1:0-9625 GCA_035260105.1 Acidimicrobiia bacterium | reverse complement strand
ACCGGGCTGGACGACTGGGAGTGGGGAGTCACGTTGCTCGCCGACGACCCGGCCGCGCTCAAGGAGATCGTCTACGACATGCGCTTCGACGAGGTCTCGGCGCGCTACGCCGAGTTCGGTCCGTTCGTCACCGGGCTGCTGCTCGACCCCGCCGACGCCCTGGCGCGGGTGGGGATGCCGACGCGGTGAGCAGCCTCCGCCTCTTCGTGTCGTTCCCCGAGGAGCTCGTCGACCGTCCCCTCGTCTACGAGATCATCAAGAAGTTCGACGTGGTCCCGAACATCCGGCGCGCCAACGTGGAGGGGCATTCCGGATGGCTGATCCTCGAGGTGCACGGAGACCAGTCGCAGCTCGACGCGGCCATGGCGTACTTCGAGGGGCTCGGCTGCACCGTCAACCGCATGGAGGGCGACGTCCTCGAGAGCTGAGGCGCGGGACGTGACGGCGCAGAATAGAGGAATGCGCATCCTCGTCACCGCCGTCTTCGAGCAGCTCGTGTACCACTGCACGTGCCTCGACGACCGGGATCCCGCTCATCCCCGGCTCGAGGTGGACGCGATCCTGCGCGACGGCGACGCCGACGGGCCGCTGCTCCTGCCGGTCGCGGACTACAAGCGGATGGCCGGCTTCGACACCGCCGACGCCAGGTTGCCCGCCTTCCGGTCCGCCGGTCGGACGGAGACGCGTGACGGCGTCGAGTACATCGTGTTCCCGGTGTGGGAACGCGTGGAATGACGGGCACGACACCGGACGACGAAGCTCGGGCGTCCGCGCGGCTCGCCGAGACCGGTTCCGCGATCGTCGCCGGCGTCGAGGCCCAGACGCCGAAGTGGGCGCACGACCAGGTCGAACGCCTGCTCGACGCGTGGGGCCGTGCACCCGCCGACGCGAGAGCACGCGCCGAGGCCGAGTCGGCCACGGCGGGAGAAGCAGCCGCAGGTCGCATCGTGGCCGAGCTGCGCGCGCTCTTCGCGCTCGACCCGGAGAAGCAGGGAGCAACGCCGCTCGAGATCGTGCGCACGGCCTACCGCGAGCCGACCGTGGTGCTGGAAGCGGCGGGCGTGCCGCCGGTCCTGCGCGACGAGTTCGACGAGCGCGCCTGGCCGGACGACGTGTACGGCCTGGTGCCGCGCACGCTCGGTGATCTCGGCGACCCCGACCTGGGGCCCTTGCATCTCGCGTGGGGGATGGCGAAGGCCGCGGTGATCCGAGCCCGCCGCGCGCGAACGGAGCAATAGCGCCGGCGACCCCGCGTGTCGTCGACACGCGTCTGGGTTCCTGACGGGTTTCTTGCTGTTCACAGAGACGAAACAATCGGGCTACGGCGCGGAAACACAGTCCCATCAGGCTCCCCCAACAACCGGAAGCTGCATTGGAGGTGTCGGGTGGAGGCAGTGTGGGACGTGGCGGCGGCTGCCGCCCAGCGTGTGCCACGGATCAACTCCGGGGACACGGCCTGGGTGCTCGGGGCGGCTGCCCTGGTGATGTTCATGACCCCGGGGCTGGCCCTCTTCTACGGCGGGATGGTCCGGGCCAAGAACGTGCTGGGGATGCTCATGCAGAACTTCTTCTGCCTGGGTCTGATCAGCGTCATCTGGGCGGCGCTGACGTACTCGCTCGCATTCAGCGGCGACAACAAGTGGATCGGGAACCTCGACCTGGCGTGGCTCCGCGACGCGGCGAGCACCGCGCCGACCGGGTTCGAGCTGTCGATCCCACCACTCGTGTTCATGGCGTTCCAGATGATGTTCGCCATCATCACGCCGGCCCTGATCACGGGGGCGATCGCCGACCGCATGAAGTTCTCGGCGTGGGTGTGGTTCATCGGCCTCTGGGCGATCCTCGTGTACGCGCCGATCGCGCACTGGGTGTTCTCACCGGCGGGCTGGCTGTTCAGGCGGGGGGCCCTCGACTTCGCCGGCGGCACCGTCGTCCACATCAACGCCGGAATCGCGGCGCTGGCGGCGGTGTTCGTGCTCGGCAAGCGACGAGGCTGGCCAAATCACCCGATGCCACCACATGCATTGCCGTTCACGCTCATCGGTGCCGGCATCCTGTGGTTCGGCTGGTTCGGTTTCAACGCCGGATCGGCCCTCAAGGGTGACGCCATCGCGGCCCAGGCGCTGGTGAACACGCACATGGCGGCGGCCGCGGCGCTGCTGAGCTGGCTGGTCGTCGAGCGCCTCCGTACCGGGCATGCGACCACGCTCGGCGCCGCGTCAGGCCTCGTCGCCGGGCTCGTCGCGATCACACCGTGCGCCGGCTTCGTCGGCGGCATGGCGCCGATCTACATCGGTCTGATCGCCGGCGCCGTCTGCGCGCTCGCCGTGAGCATCAAGTTCAAGTTCGGCTTCGACGACTCGCTCGACGTGGTCGGCGTCCACCTCGTCGGTGGCCTGGTCGGCTCGCTGCTCCTCGGCTTCTTCGCCGACGCGGCGATCAACCCCGCCGGCACCGACGGTGTGTTCCAGGGTGGGGGGTTCGGCCTCTTCGGCGAGCAGGTCATCGCGGTCGTTGCCACGGTTGTCTGGTCGTTCGTCGTGACGTTTGGGATCGTGTTCGTCCTGAGCAAGGTCCTACCCGGCGGCATCCGGGTCTCGGAGGAGGACGAGGAGACAGGCCTCGACCTCTCCCAGCACTCGGAGACCGGCTACGCGCTCGAGCGCGTGTGAGCGCCCGCGAACTAGGAGGGATCGAGGACTCATGAAGCTCATCGTGGGCATCGTCAAGCCGTTCAAGGTCGACGACGTGAAGGACGCCGTGAAGGACCTCGGCGTCCAGGGCCTGACCATCTCGGACGTGCAGGGGTTCGGGCGCCAGCGCGGCCACACCGAGGTGTACCGGGGCGCCGAGTACACCATCGACTTCGTGCCCAAGGTCCGGGTCGAGGTGCTCGTCGACGACGGCGACGTCGACCGGGTGGTCCAGAAGCTCATCGAAACGGCTCGCACGGGCAAGATCGGTGACGGCAAGGTATGGGTCGTGCCCGTCGACAACATCTGGCGGATCCGGACCGGGGAGACCGGGCCCGACGCCCTCTGACCCGGACGCCGTCTCGGTGCTGCGAGCGGCGCGCGATCGTCTCGTCGGCGATCGCGCCCGCCGCGGCGCCGCGTTCGGGCGGGCGCTCTCGGAGCTGCTCGACGGGACCCTGAGCCGCGCGCTCGTGGGCGCGGCACACGACGCCGCGGACGGCCGCCTCACCCTGGTGGCGGTCGGATCGTACGGGCGCGCCGAGCTCTGCCCCGGCTCCGACGTCGACGCCGTGCTCGTGCACGACGGTCGCGACGTGGCCCAAGTGGCCGAGCGGCTCTGGTACCCGCTGTGGGACGCCGGGTTCGTGCTCGGCCACGCCACCAACACGGTGAAGGAGCAGGTTGCGCTGGCCGAACGCGACCTGCACGCGTTGACGGCGATGCTCGACGCCCGCCTCGTCGCCGGTGACCCGGCCCCGTTCCGTGACCTGGTCGACCGCATCCGCGGCCTGGCGGTGCGGCGGCGCCGACGCCTCGTCGACGACCTGCGGTCGGCGGCCGACGGCCGACGCGAGAAGTTCGGCTTCGTCGCCGAGGTGCTCGAGCCCAACCTCAAGGAAGCGGCCGGCGGACTGCGCGACCTGCAGTCGTTGTCGTGGGCGGGGTGGACACTCGGGGAGCCGGGTGGGTTGCGGGCCCTGGTCGACCGGGGCTACCTGCGGCCCGCCGACCCCGCGAGCCTCGCCGTCGCCAACGCCCGGCTGCTCGACGCGCGCGTCGCGCTCCAGCGCGTGACGGGGAGCCGGTCCGACGTGCTGTCGCTGCAGGAACAGGACGCGGTGGCGCCCGAGACCGGTGCCGCCGACGCCGACGCCCTGGTGCGCGAGCTCGCGGCCGCGGGCCGAACCGTCTCCTGGCTCGCGTCCGACGTGTTCGCCCGACTCCAGGACACTGAGCGAGGCCCGGGTGGACGGCGGTCGCGGCGCGACCGCGACCTGGGTGACGGCGTCGTGTTGCGCGACGGGCGCGTGGCGTTCTCCGTCGACGCGCATCTCGATGGCAAGCTCGTGCTGCGCGCCGCGGCCGCCGCCGCCGGGCTGCGTGCTCCGTTCGACCGCGGGTCGCTCGAGCGGGCGCAGGGCATCGCCGACGTTGCGTGGGATGCCGAGACGCGCGACGCGTTCGTCTCGCTCCTCCGGGCCGGCCGTGGTGCCGTGCCCGCGTTCGAGGCGCTCGACCAGGCCGGGGCTCTGACGCGTCTGCTTCCCGAGTGGGATCACGTTCGCTCGCTCCCGCAACGCAACGCCTACCACCGGTTCACCGTCGACCGGCACCTCCTCGAGGCGGTGGCGGAGTGCGCGGCGCTGCTGGACGACGACGGCTTCGAGGGCGACGTCGCCCGGCGGGCGCGAGCCGACCTCCTCCTGCTGGCGGCGCTCCTGCACGACATCGGGAAGGGCACGGATGGCGACCACTCGGTCGTCGGCGCCGAGGCCGCGGTCCGCCTCGCCCGCCGCATCGGGGTGGACGAGCCCGGCGTGGCTACGCTCGACTGGCTCGTCCGCCACCATCTCGCGCTCGCCGAGACCGCGACCCGCCGCGACCTGTCGGAGGAGACGACGATCACTCGCTTCGGGCGCCTCGTCGGCACCAGCGACCGTCTCGACCTCCTGTACGCGCTCACCGTCGGCGACTCGCGCGCCACGGGGCCGGCGGCGTGGGGCCCGACGAAGGCGGCGCTGGTGCGCGAGCTGTTCGTGAAGACCGACAGCCTGCTCGAGCTGGGAGTCGTCGGTGCCGGGCTGGAAGCCCACCGCCGCGACACGCTCGAGCGTCATAGCGCATTGCTCGCCGGACGCGACGTCGCGATCGACTGGAGCGAGCGGGACGACGGCCTGCTCGAGTGTGCGGTCGCCGCCCCCGACCGCACCGGTCTCTTGGCGAGCGTCGCAGGCGTGCTCGCCCTCTTCGGCTTCGACATCCGGGACGCGGCCGGGTACATCACCGACGGCATGGCGCTCGAGGTCTTCGACGGTGCCGACCGCTTCGGGCGCCTGGCCGAGCCGGAGGGCCGCGAGGCGGTCGCGACGGTCCTCGTCGCCGCGCTGGGCGGCGAGCTGCCGCTCGCGGAGCAGCTGCGGGCGCGCATCCGCCGCTACCGGATTCCCGACCCGGGCGACGTGACGATCGTCGTCGACCAGGACGCGTCCCCGAGCGCGACCGTCGTCGAGGTGCACGCCCCGGACCACGTCGGGCTTCTCGCGCGGGTCGCGTCCACCTTCGCCGACCTCGGCGTCGACGTCCGGACCGCGAAGGTCTCGACGTTGGGGGAGCGCGTCGTCGACGTCTTCTACGTGCACGACGCGGCCGGGAACAAGATCACCAGGCAGCTGACGATCGATCAGCTCAAGGCGACGCTGCTCGCGCGCCTCACGAGCGAGTACTGGCTGCCGGAGCCGGCCTAGTCCCCGGTCATAGGCTCGGTCGCCATGCCAGAGCCGTTCGCCGCCTCCGCCGCCGATCTCCTGCGCTGGGCCGAGTCGCTCGCCGGCATCGCGCGCACCGGGCTCGGGTTCACCCAGAGCCTTTACGAGAAGGAGCGCTTCCAGGAGGTCCTGAAGGTCGCGGCCGACATCCGTGCCGCCGCGATCGAGGAGGCGGAGAGCGACGCGCTCTTCGAGGAGTGGCTGGCGTCGGTGGGCGAGGGTGTCGCCGGGTACGTGACCCCGAAGGTCGCGGTCGCCGCCGTCGTCGGCAACGACGCCGGCGAGATCCTCCTCACCCAGCGGTCCGACTCGGGGGTGTGGCTGTATCCGGTCGGCTGGGCCGACGTCGGCTACTCCCCGTCGGAGGTGGCGGTGAAGGAGGTCTACGAGGAGACGGGCATCGAGGTCGAGCCGGCGTCGCTCATCGCCGTGTTCGACGGCCTCCGCCTCGGGTTCGCGCGCGTGCCGCTCTACTCGCTGGTCTTCCACTGCCGCATGCTCGGCGGCGAGCTGCACGGCCACCCGCTCGAGACCAGCCGCGTCGGGTTCTTCGCCCGGGATGCGCTTCCCCAGCCTCTCGCCGGGGGCGCCCGCTGGGTCGACACGGCGTTCGCCGCCATCGCCGGCGAGACACGCCCGGCAGACTTCGACCCGCCCCGCACCCCGCCCTGGCGCGACGCCTAGCCGGCCTGTTCGAGCTCGCTCATCGTGTAGAGCGCGCGCAGCTCGACGTCGACGTCGGCGAGGTTCTTCGCACCGCCGGCCTCGCGGTCGATCACGCAGACGGCGTGCTCGACGACGGCGCCGCGCTCGCGCAGGTCGCCGCACGAGGTGACGACCTGGCCGCCCGACGTCACGACGTCCTCGACCACGGTCAGGCGCCGACCGTCGAGCTCGCCGCCCTCGGCCAGGCGGCACGTCCCGTACGTCTTCGCCTCCTTGCGTACGAACAGCGCCGGCAGCCCCGTCAGCTGCGACAGCATCGTCGCCAGCGGCACACCGCCGAGCTCCAAGCCGGCGAGCGCCTCGCTCGCAGGCGGGACCAGCGGCACCAGCGCCTCGCCGATCTCGCGGAGCAGCCAGGGATCGGACTCGAACAGGTACTTGTCGAAGTACTCGCCGCTGATCGCGCCGGACCGCAACCGGAACGAGCCGGTGAGGTGGGTCCGCTTGTAGATCGTCCGAGCCAGCCCGTCCCGGTTCATCGTCCCGAGCTTGTCATGCCCGGCATCAGACGCGGAGCTCTTCGAGGAGCAGCCCGACGATCGACACCTCGCCGCGCGCCCGCTCCCACGAGTCGCCGATGCGGTCGTGGTCGACGAGCCCGGCGGCGTCGGGCGACCGCCCGAGGGCTGCGGACGCCGCCTGCACGAGCGTCGCCGGCTCGACCTCGTCGCCGTAGGCGGCGAACGCCTCGAGCCCTTCCCACACGGAGTCGAGCGCGCGCCGCTCCTCACCGAGCGCGAGTGCGCCCGCGTCACCGCCGGCGCTCAGCTGGGCGACCACGCGCTCCCACAGGTCGTAGTGCGACAGCCCCGCGGGCGGGCGGTACGCGGCCACCGGATGCAGCCGCCACTCCACGGTGATGCCGCCGGGCCCGTTGTCGAGGAGCCACGTCTGCGAGCCGTTCACGTAGCTGTCGACCGGCGGCCCGAAGTGCTCGTCGAGCGCGAGCACGAGCTCGGGAGACGAGCGCCAGACCGCGCTCGCGGTGCGCATCGACGGCGAACCTAACATCTGCCGCCCGCGACCTTGGCGGGCTTCTCTCGGCCGAGCAGGCTCGGATCGACGCCACCACCGACCCCGTCGCCGTCCGACTCGGGCTCACCGAGCGCACTCGGGGGACTCCCTAGGGCGCGCCATGTCACGCGCGGCTTAGGCTCGCTGCATGACCGAGCTGTGGGAGCACGACGCGTGGGACCTCGCTGACCACGTCCGGGCCGGTGAGCTCGCCGCCACCGCGCTGCTGGACTCGTCGCTGGCGCGAATCGAGCAGCTGAACCCGAAGCTCAACTCGGTGTGCTTCCTCGATCCCGACTCGGCGCGAGCCGACGCCGAGGAGGTCGACCGGCGGGTCGCCGCCGGTGAGGATCCCGGCCCGTTCGCCGGTATCCCGATGGGCGTGAAAGAGCTCGCGCAGGTGCAGGGCTGGCCCGACACGAACGCGTCGGTGCCCTACGCCGAAGCGGGCGTGGTCGCCGAGTTCGACTGCACCGAGGTGGCGCGTCTGCGCGCCGCGGGGGCGGTACCCGTCGGGCTCACGACCGCGCCCGAGCACGGGGTCGTCAGCTACACCAACAGCAAGCTGCACGGCGTCACCCGCAATCCGTGGAACCTCGATCGCACGCCGGGGGGCTCCTCGGGTGGATCGGCGGCGTCGGTGGCGGCGGGCGTGTTCCCCGCCTGCACGGGAAGCGACGGCGGTGGGTCGATTCGCATCCCGTCGTCGTACTCCGGCCTGTTCGGCATGAAGACCACCTTCGGTCTCCTCGGTGTGGGCCCGGAGCCGTTCAACTACTCCATGACGTCGGTGCACGGGCCCATCGTGCGCTCGGTGCGCGACGCCGCCCGCTACCTCGACGCCACGTCGGGCCCCACGCTCACCGACCCGACGTCGTTGCCAAAGCCGCCGGTCCCGTTCGAGGAGCTCGTCGTGTCCGGTGACGCGACGGCCCGGCTGCGCGGCAAGCGCGCCGCCTGGACGTCGACACTCGGGTACGCAGGCACCGAACCGGAGGTCGAGAAGATCGTCCACGACGCCGCCATGGCACTCGTCGACGAGGCCGGGTTGGAGCTCGTCGACGTGCCCGTCGAGATGCCGAAACCGGGCGTCGCCTGGGGGCTCTTGTCGTCGCTCAACACGGCCGCGTTCCATCTCGACTTCGAGAGCCAGCACCTCGACGAGCTCGACGACGTGCACCGCGCCGGCGTCGAGATGATGCTGCACCTGCGGCCGCCCGGGTTGTACAAGGCCGTCCGTCGCCGCCACGAGCTGATGCTCGCGGCGGCGAAGATCTTCACCGACGTCGACGTGCTGCTCACGCCGACCACGCCGACGACCGCGTTCCGGGCCGAGGGCACGCTGCACGGGGCGGTCGCCGGCCGCGAGGTGAACCTGATGGGCCTGTCGGCGGCGTTCACGGCGCCGTTCAACATGACCTGTCAACCGGCGGCCAGCATCCCAGTGGGGCTCGTGGACGACCTTCCCGTCGCGCTGCAGGTCGTGGCGCCCCGCCACGGCGACGACCTGTGTCTCGGCGCCGGCGCGCTGCTCGAGCGTGTGCGCCCGTGGCCCAAGTTCGCCCCGCTCGCCTACAAGTAGGGCCGCCGGAGGCCGGAAGGCTTGACCGAGCGGTCAAGTAGAATCGATCCCGTGACCGACGTGGCGCGCCGGCCGGGTGACCCCGACGGGGCATCCAGGCCCGGAAAGCCCAGGAAGCAGGAGCAGGAGCCGGCCAGCGAGGAGATCGTCGAGGTCGCGCCCGGCATCCTCCGCATGCAGCTGCCGATCTGGATGCCCGGTCTCGGCCACGTCAACATGTACGGCCTGCTCGACGACCGCGGCCTCGCCGTCGTCGATCCCGGGCTGCCCGGTCCGCAGTCGTGGAAGGCGATCAAGGCCCGTCTGAAAGCTGCCGGGTTCAAGCTGCGCGACATCCACACCGTCGTGGTCACGCACTCGCACCCCGACCACTTCGGCAGCGCGGGCCGCATCGCACGTGAAGCGCGCGCCGAGCTGGTCGCGCATCGCGCGTTCACGACCTGGTCGCTCGACCGCAAGCTGCGCAAGCAACAGGCGCGCTTGTCGCGCCGCCAGGCCGAGCAGCTCGAGCGTGACGCCGCCGCCGTCGCCGAGTCCGTCGACGTCTCGCCCGACGAGCTTCCCACCGTCGCAGAGGTCGAGGACCGCGATCGCGACCGTGAGACCGGCGACCCGTTGCTCGACGACCCGACGGTCGAGCGGCAGCGGCAGTCCGTCCCGTGGGGCGGCGAGACGCCGTGGGGCGGCAGCAAGCACCCGATGCCACCGTTCCGGCGTCGGGTGATGATCCGCGCGCTGAGCATGCTCTTCACGCCGCCAGACCCCTCCCGGCGCGTCCGTCACGGCGAGCCGGTGCAGCTCGCGGGACGCGAGTGGACCTCGTTGCACACGCCCGGCCACAC
>DATFVT010000316.1:0-5707 GCA_035260105.1 Acidimicrobiia bacterium | reverse complement strand
AGAGGAGCGGCGTGCGCGGACAGCGCGCCCGTCGCACCGAGCGCGCCGAACAGGTCGCGGCGATGGCCGGACGGGCCACGCCGGGTCGCGATGCGACGGCGGACGCCGGCGCGCCCGAGTTCCCTCCCGTGCTGGACCTCGCCGCCGCATCCGCCGGTCTCATTGGGTTGCTCGGCGCGGCGGCGTACGTCGGCGGGCCGTACGTGCTGAGCGCGTTCCGGCTCGTCGTCGGCGCGCTGTTCTTCGGCGCCCTGACGGACGCGATGCTGCTCGGCCACTGGTACCTCGTGCAGCCGGGCCTCGCGCGCGGTCCGATCAAGCAGATGGTGGTGCTTGCCGCGATCGTCTGGCCGTTCGAGATCGCGGCGTACCTGTGGCCGGTCGGGATGGCGCAGGTGCTCGACGGGACGATCGACGACGGCTTCGACGGGCTGCTCGGCTGGACGTGGCTCGTGTGCGCCCTCACGACGATCGTGCTGCTCGTCGTCACCTGGCTCGCACTGCGGGAGCGCTACTACTCGGCGGTGATGGCGGCGACCGGTCTGCTCTACCTCGCCATCCTCACGGGCTTCGGCACCGATCTCATCGCGCGAGCCGTGCTGGCGCCGTAGGAGCACGCAATGAGCGCACCTCTCGGCGCGCGCATGGCACAGTGAGGGGACGCTTTTGTACCGTATCGACTCCCCGCCCGCGAGTCTCGGGGATCCTGACCCGCCCGGACGGCCCCCCAACGCTGGAGCTGACGCCCGATGACCCGATTGGCCGAGTACGCCGAAGCGCGTGAGCTCACGGTCAATCTCATGCTCCGGGAGCTGCGAGGCCGCTACAAGCGGTCGGCCCTGGGCTGGACGTGGTCGCTGCTGAACCCGCTGTCGACCGTCATCGTCTTCTCGATCGTCTTCGCCTTCTTCCTCAAGGTGAAGCCACCGGTCGGCCATCCCAGCGGGCTCGACAACTTCGCCATGTTCCTCCTGTGCGGCCTGCTGCCGTTCAACTACCTGTCGAACAGCATGAACGGCTCGCTCGACGCCCTGCTCGCCAACAGCAACCTGATCCGCAAGGTGTACTTCCCCCGCGAGGTGCTCGTCGTCTCCACGATCGGCGCGTTGCTCGTCACGTTCCTCGTGGAGCTGGGCGTCCTTGGCGTCCTGCTGTTGGCGTTCGGCAACATGATCCTGCCGTGGATACCGATGCTGCTCGTGCTCGTGGCGATCCAGACGGTGTTCGTCCTCGGGATCGGTCTCATGCTCAGCGTGCTGAACGTCTACTTCCGTGACGTCAAGCACTTCATCAACATCTCGCTCCAGGCACTCTTCTACTCGGCGCCGATCGTGTACCCGATCTCGTTCGTCGAGGATGCCGCGCGACGCACCTCGTTCCCGCTCCTGCGCGTGTACGAGCTGAATCCGCTCGTCCGGTTCGTCGACGCATACCGTGCGGTGCTGTACGACCTGCGGTTCCCCGCCCTGTCCGACATCCTCTACACCAGCGCCTGGGCGGTGGCGCTGCTCGCGCTCGGCTTGTTCGTGTTCCATCGCCTCGATCGACGGTTGGCGGAGGAAGTATGAGCGCCGTCATCACGGTCGACGACGTCTCGAAGCAGTACCGCCTCTACCACGAGCGCAACCAGTCGCTGAAGGCGGCGATCATGCGGCGCGCCCGCGTGAAGTACGAGGAGTTCTGGGCGTTGCGCGACGTGTCGTTCGAGGTGCCCGAAGGGGCGACGTTCGCGCTCATCGGGGAGAACGGCTCGGGCAAGAGCACCTTGCTCAAGTGCATGGCCCACATCCTCCGGCCCGAGAAGGGCCGCATCGAGACCAACGGCAAGATCTCGGCTCTCCTCGAGCTGGGCGCCGGCTTCCATCCCGAGCTCACCGGGCGGGAGAACATCTTCTTGAACGGTTCCATCCTCGGCATGAGCAAGAAGCAGCTCAACCAGCGCTTCGACGAGATCGTCGGCTTCGCCGGGCTCGAGCACTTCATCGACACCCCGGTCAAGAACTACTCGTCGGGGATGTACGTACGGCTCGGCTTCTCGGTCGCGATCAACGTCGACCCGGAGATCCTGCTGATCGACGAGGTGCTCGCGGTCGGCGACGCCGAGTTCCAGCGCAAGTGCCTCGAGAAGTTCGACGACTTCCGGGCCGCGGGGAAGACGATCGTGATCGTCTCGCACGCGCTCGAGTCGGTCCGCAACCTGTGCGACACGGCCGCCTGGCTCGAGCACGGACAGCTGCGCCGGATCGGGAACGCGAGTGAGGTGATCGACGAGTACCTGACCGAGTCGCACGCCGACCGGGCCGCCGACGGCACCCACGGCGCCCGGTGGGGCTCGGGCGAGGCTCGCGTCGAGAAGATCGAGGTCCTGGACGCGTCGGGCGAGCCGGTGAAGCGGGTGTGCACCGGCGACACCGTCGTCTTCCGGTTCCACTACAAGTCCGACGCGCTGATCGCGAAGCCCGTCTGGGGCATGGCCCTGTACACGCTCGACGGCGTCTGGGTGACGGGCCCGAGCACGCGCGAAGTCGGCTTGTTCCCCGATCAGCTCGAGCCCGGCGCCGAGGGGTACGTCGACCTGCGCGTCGAGCGCTTGCTCCTCCTGCCCGGCACGTACGACGTCAGCGCGTCACTGTTCAACATCACCGGAGCCACCGTGTACGACATGCGCCACCGGGCCGTGCGCTTCGACGTCGAGTTCGGCGATCCCCACGAGGAGTACGGGTTCGTCTCCCTCGGCGGCAGCTGGGAGGGCGCCATCCTGGACGCGGCCCGATGAAGCGGCTCAAGGCCCAGCCCGAGACGCCCGGCGTGGCGTCGGTCGTCATCGTGAACTACCGCGGCGCCGACGACACGCGCGCCGCGCTTGCGGCGCTGCGCGAGGTCCGGTGGCCGCGGGAGCGCCTCGAGGTGATCGTCGTCGACAACGCGTCGGGCGACGGCAGCGTCGAGCGCATCACCAAGGAGCACCCCGACGTCCGGGTCATCGCGCTCGACCACAACCGGGGGTTCGCCGCCGGGTGCAACGCGGGCGCCCAGGCCGCGACCGGCGAGTACCTGGCGTTCCTCAACAACGACGCCCGTCCCGACACCGGCTGGCTGGCGTCGGCGACCGCCGTGCTCGACCGCGACGGCTCCGTCGCCTGCGTCGCCAGCAAGGTGCTCGACTGGGACGGCGAGCTCGTCGACTTCGTCGACGCCGGCCTCGGGTTCTACGGGCACGGCTTCAAGCTCCACGCCGGCGAGCCCGACAGCCCCGCCTACGACCGGGAGGCCGACGTGCTGTTCGCGTCGGGGGCGGCGATGGTGGTGCGGGCAGCGACGTTCCGGGAGGTCGGCGGGTTCGACGAGCGGTACTTCCTGTTCTTCGAGGACGTCGACCTCGGCTGGCGGCTGTGGCTGCTCGGCTACCGCGTGCGCTACGTGCCGGACTCGCTCACGTTCCACCGCCATCACCGCTCTGCGGGCGCGCTCGCACCGGCGCAGGAGGAGTTCCTGCTCGAACGCAACGCGCTGTTCACGATCTTCAAGAACTACGACGACGAGAACCTCCGGCGGGCCCTCCCGGCCGCCGTCATGCTCGCCGTCCGGCGCGGCGCCGTCCGGGGCGGCGACGACGCCGGCGTGCTCGACCCGCAGCGGCGGGCGCCCGCCACCGCACCGGACGCCGACGACCGGCTCGACGTCGACCCTCGGACCGTCGCGCCGACGTACGCCGTCGACGCGTTCGTCGAGGCTTTGCCCGCGCTCGACGGCGAGCGGCGCGCACTCCAGGCGGCTCGCCGGCGCGCCGACCACGAGATCACCCGGCTCTTCCGGCTCCCGCTGTTCTCGAACGTCGGCGATCCCGAGTTCACGGCGTCCTTCTCGGCCGTCGTCGACGCGTTGGGCGTCGAGCGGATCGTCTCGAACCGGCGTCGCATCGCCATCCTGACCGGCGACGTGCTGGAGCCGAAGATGGCCGGGCCCGCCATCCGGGCCTGGCACATGGCGTGCACGCTGGCGCGGGAGCACGACGTGCAGCTCGCCAGCACGCAGGAGTGCAGCCTCTGGCACCCCGACTTCCCCGTCCGTGTCGTCGACGAGCGCGAGCTCGAAGACCTCGAGGCCTGGTGCGACGTCCTGGTGTTCCAGGGCAACCTGATGCGCCAGCACCCGGTGCTGCGCGACACGCAGAAGATCGTGGTCACCGACATCTACGACCCGTTCCACCTCGAGGTCCTCGAGCAGGCCCGTAACCTCGACCCGCCGGCCCGCCTGCTGGCGGTGCAGTCCTCGACCGACGTGCTGAACGAGCAGCTCCGACGGGGCGACTTCTTCCTCTGTGCCAGCGACAAGCAGCGCGACTTCTGGCTCGGGCAGCTGGCGTCCGTCGGACGGATCAACCCGGCCACGTACGACCGGGGTGAGAACCTCGAGGGGCTCCTGGCGGTGGCGCCGTTCGGCGTGAGCGACGAGCCGCCCCGCCACGTCCGCTCCGTGCTGCGCGGCGTCGTCCCCGGCATCGGCGATGACGACAAGGTCGTGCTGTGGGGCGGCGGCATCTACAACTGGTTCGATCCGCTGACGCTGCTGCGCGCTGTCGACAAGCTGCGCCGCCGTCTTCCCGAGGTGCGGCTGTACTTCCTGGGGCTGCGGCATCCGAACCCGCAGGTGGGGGAGATGAAGATGGCCGACGACGCCGTCGCCCTCGCCGAGGAGCTCGGGCTCGTCGGGACGAACGTGTTCTTCAACGAGGACTGGGTCGAGTACGACGACCGCCAGAACTACCTGCTCGAGTCGGACATCGGCGTGAGCACGCACCTCGACCACGTGGAGACCGAGTTCTCGTTCCGGACCCGCCTGCTCGACTACTTGTGGGCGTCGCTGCCCATCGTCGCCACCGCCGGCGATTCCCTGGCCGCGCTCATCGAGTCGAGCGACATCGGGGTCACCGTTCCGGCCGGCGACGTCGACGCGTTGGAGGCAGCGCTGTTCCGGCTCCTCGACGACGAGGAGCTCAACCGGTCGTGCCGCACGGCGATCGAGCGCGTCGTCCCGTCTTACCGGTGGTCGACCGTGCTGGAGCCGCTGCTCGAGTTCTGCCGGGCCCCGAGTCGGGCCCCGGACCTCGTCGACCCCGAGACGGCGGCGATGGTCGGCAGCCTCCAGACGGGGATGTGGGACCGCATCGGGTGGCGGGCCGATCTCCGCAAGGCGCTGCGGTTCGCCCGCCGGCGCGAATGGGGCGCGCTGCGGGCGAAGCTGCGGCAGCGCTTCAGCCCGCGGCCGCGCTGACCGCGCCGGCCCGGGTGCCGGCGGCGAGGGGGAGCACGAAGTCGGGCCGGCCGGCGAAGCCGGGGTTGTAGTACGGGTCGCGTCGCAGGATGCGGCCCCAGCGCGCCCGGAGAGCCGCCAGCTCGTCGTCGCTCACGCTGCCGGTGGCTCGGCTCGAGGTCTCGAAGTGGAAGAGCTCCGCCCAAGGGTCGAACACCATGCGTCGGCCGGTATGCAGCAGCTTCAGGCAGTAGTCGACGTCGTTGTAGTTGAGCGGGAACTCGAGCGACAGGCCCCCGACCGACTCGAATGAGTCGCGGCGCGTCATCATGCACGCGGCGGTGACGGCGATGCAGTTGCTCGGCGTGCGGGCGTTGTCCATGTGACCGTCGAAGTCGGCCGGGAAGCCGTAGTAGGGGTGACCGGGGTTGCCGTCGACGCCGACCACGCCGAC
>DATFVT010000315.1:0-3441 GCA_035260105.1 Acidimicrobiia bacterium | reverse complement strand
CCGAGCATCTCGAGGCCAACGCACTGACGACCGTTCTCGTCGACTCCGCGGACGGCGCCGGCTGGCCCGACGCGGTGTGCGCCCTGCGCGATCACCTCACGGGCGTGCAGGAGGCCGGACGGGCCTGGTCCGGCGCCGGCGACGATCCGCTCGGCGCCGAGCTCGCGCCCTGGCTCACCGACGCTGCCATCGAAGCGGAGGCCGGCCTGGCCGCGCTCCGGCTGATCCAGCAGACGTACCCCGTCACGCGCGTTTCCGGCGACCGCGCCGGCGAGGTCGTAGGGCCCGACCCCGAGCTCGCCATGATCCATGCCTTCGCCCTCGTGTTCTCGTGGAGCGCGGCGCGCGGGAGCAAGCGCGTCGTGTTCGGGCCCCGCTTCGCGTTCTATCCCGCCGTCGTGCAGCTCGAGGACGGCAGCCCCGGGCTCGACGTCGACCTGGCGGTCGTCGAAGGGCAATCCGCGATCGACCGGCTGTGCCGGGTCGCACTCGCCCGCTATCGGGCGTGGGCGCGGACACGGGGTTCAGGGGACGCGTCCCGGGCCGTCGTCGGCGACGTCGCGCTGCCGTTCCCGGATGCCCGACTGGACTGAGCGCGCTCCTGTGCTGTCCGTCGTCATGCCCGCGCACAACGAGGAGTCATACCTCGAGCCGGCGGTGCGAGAGGTCTACGACGGTCTGCGCGCCCGCGGTCACGACGTCGAGGTCATCGTGATCGAAAATGGTTCGACGGACGAGACCCTCGCGATCGCGCGACGCCTGGCGGAGACTACGCCGGAAGTTCGCGTCTCGACGCGGCCGGTCGCCGACTACGGCGACGCGCTCCGCGCCGGGATGTTCGCCGCGCGCGGTGAGCTGATGGTCACCTTCGACGTCGACTACTACGACCTCGCCTTCGTCGATGACGCCCTTTCGTTGTTGACCGGTGCCATGCCGGCGCCGGCGATCGTGGTGGGCTCGAAGCGGGCACCCGGCGCGCGCGACCAACGTCCGTGGCCTCGACGGCTCGTCACGTCGGTGTTCAGCACGCTCCTGCGGCTCGTGTTCTCGCTGTCGGTCTCGGACACACACGGCATGAAGGCGATGCGACGCGCAGAGGTCGCGCCGATCGTCGAGCGGTGTCGGTTCCGCAGCGATCTCTTCGACACCGAGCTCGTGATCCGGAGTGAACGTGCCGGGCTCGTGGTGATGGAGCTGCCCGTCACCGCGCAGGAGCGACGTCCCTCGCGCACGCCGATATGGCGGCGCGTCCCCCGCACCGTCGCCGGCCTGGTCCTGCTGCGCACCACGCTCTGGGGGGACGCACGCCGGGCACGATCGACCTCGCCGTGACACGCGTCCTGGCGTCCGCCGCCCTCTGCCCGCCCGGTCCGCCTGCGCCCGGATGGGTCGCCATCGACGACGGCGTGATCGTGGAGACGGGCTGGGGACCCGCCCCCGCCGGCGCCGTCGACACCGGTCCGACGCTCCTCTCGCCGGGACTGATCGACGTGCAGGTGAACGGTGTCGACGGCGACGACTTCGCCACCGCCGATGCCGCCGGCTGGCGGCGCGCCGGTCGGGCCCAGCTCGAGCACGGCGTCACCGCGTACTGCCCGACGTTCGTCAGCGCCCCGTTCGAGTGGTACGACGCCGCGCTTCGACGAGCCGGCGCGGCGCGCGCGGACGCCGACGGACGCGCGCTGCCCTGCATCGTCGGCGTGCACCTCGAGGGGCCGTTCCTGGGCGGCGCGCCCGGCGCCCATCCCGTCGAGCTGGTGCGGCCGGTCGACCTCGCCTGGCTGGAACAGGAGCTCGCCGCGTTCCCCGACCTCGTGTGCGTCGTGACCCTCGCCCCGGAGTCCGACCCAGGTCTTGCCGCCACGCGGTTCCTGTGCGACCACGGCGTCACCGTCGCGCTCGGTCACTCCACCGCGACGTACGACGAGTCGTGTGCGGCCGCCGATGCCGGAGCACGCCTCGTGACCCATCTGTTCAACGGCATGGCTCCGCTGCACCATCGCGAGCCGGGCCTCGCCGGTGCCGCGCTCGACGACGACCGCCTGACGCCGACGTTGATCGCCGACATGGTGCACGTGCACGCGGCCGCGCTCCGGCTGGCCATCAACCGCAAGCGCAACGTCGCGCTGGTATCCGATCAGGTCGCGACGGCGGGAATGGACGTCACCAAGGACGGGGCCGCTCGCTTGGCGGACGGGACGATCGCCGGCTCGACGCTGTCGATGGACCGCGCGGTGGGCAACATCGTGGCGCTGGGTGTCCCCGTCGAGCGTGCGCTCGAGATGGCATCGGTGGTCCCGGCGGGCGTCCTCGGGCTCACCGACCGTGGACGCCTCGCCGAAGGCGCCCGCGCCGACCTCGTCGCGTTCGATTCCCGGTCACTCGACGTACGCGCCGTCTGGCTCGCCGGCGAGCGCGTGTTCGGCCCGATCGGAGACGACTAGTCGGGCGGGTGCACCTCGGCGCGCACGCGGTCGCCGTCCAGGCGCCGGAACGGGTACGGCAGCAGCCGATGATGCTGGCGGTCGTAGAACTTGTGCGGATGCGACTCGGGGAGCCGGCACAGGACGTGCACCGAGACCCCGTCGACCGTTCCGGGGTTCCGGACCCGGTGGTGCATCTCCTCGGGCGGGAGCAGTCGCGACACCGTGCCCGGCTCGTGCACGACGCGGTCGACCTCCTCGAGCACGCAACCCTCGTCGCCGCGGCCGCCGTCGACGCGGCGGTACCGAGTCTCCTCGTCGAGCCCGGCGACGTAGCCGATGATCCCCCAGCAGCCGTGCTCGTGCGTTCCGCTGCTGGTGCCGGGCGGGAACACGACCGAGAGGATGTGGAATCGCTCGCCGGGGTCGGCGTGCAGGAGGTGCCCGATTGCGCCGCCGTCGTCATCGGGTTGCGACGTGCCGGCCGGGAGCTCACCGGCGCGCGCGAGGAACCTGTCCATCGCCGGTCGCATCTCGGCGATCGACTCCTCCTCCGACAGCTCCCGGTCCATCACCGACGCCACCGCGCCCGCGAGCTCCTCGATCGCGCTCGCCACGTCGGGCAGCCTACGCAGGCCCTCATCTCGCTAGCCTCGACGCGCGGGACGGCGGCTCGCCGACCGTGCCCGGAAAGCCGAGCTCTCACCCGCGACCGAGGAGAACCGTGGAGATCGTGGCGGCGCTGTTCGTCGAGAACCTGAACTTCCGCCAGATCGCCGGGGGCTCGACCCGGATCGACATCACGGGCGCCTTCTTCTCCGAGCCGGTGGCCGAGTTCCCGGCGCAGATGACTCCCCACCTCGTCGTGCTCGTGCGCGCAGCGGCCGACGACAGCGGTATGGGAACCCTCGAGGCGGTCTTCACCCGTGACGGCGAAGAGGTCGCCCGCAACGCGCAGCAGTTCTCGGTCGAGCCGGGCAAGTTCGGCTACCGACTCGTGCGCCCGGAGCTCGAGTTC
>DATFVT010000314.1:0-3077 GCA_035260105.1 Acidimicrobiia bacterium | reverse complement strand
GCCATCATCGCCGTCGGCGTGTGTGTCGGGTTCCTACCCCACAACCTCAACCCGGCCAAGATCATCATGGGCGACGCCGGCGCGCTCTTCCTCGGCTTGCTCATGGCGACCACGACGATCACCGTCGGGGGGCGCACCGCCGACCAGTTCAGCGGGCAGACGTACTTCTTCTTCGCTCCGTTGTTCATCCCGATCGTGATCCTGGGCATCCCGATCATCGACACGGCGTTCTCTTTCTTCCGCCGCGTCTACCGGCGCACGGCCTTCCACGTCGCCGACAAGGACCACCTCCACCACCGCCTGATGCGGCTGGGCCACACGACCCGCCGCACCGTGGTCATCCTGTGGCTCTGGACGGCCCTCCTGTCCGCCGTCGTCCTGCTCCCGACGTACACCAACCGGGGCAACGCCATCGTCCCGCTCGGCGTCGCCGCCCTCGGTCTCCTTCTCTACGTGGTGTTCCACCCCGGAGTGCGCTCGGCGCGGGACCCGAAGGAGGTCGACGCCGCCGAGGCCGGCGCGCCCGCCGACGACGTCGTCGACCTCGTCGCCCGACGCGAGCAACACCGGCAGGAAGAACGCGCCGGCGGGTGACTCAGGTGCACGGCGGGGCCTCGCCGCCCCGCCGGACCGTGTAGAGCCTTCCTCCGTCGACACGTCGGGGATTCGAGAGCTCGAGCCGGCCGCGACCGCGGAGCGTCTCCTCGACGGCGTCCCGATGCGTGGCCGGGCTGTCGTCGAACCACAGGAGGAAAGCCTGTCGGGTACAAAGCGCGTCCGTCACGTCCCGCACGCTGATCGGTCGGTGGCTGAAGCTCGGACGCAGCCTCATCGGTGCGAGGAACACCGGCTGCCTGCCGGTCGCGATGTGGATCCTCCACGGATCGTTGCTGAGCACCTGCGCCGATGCTGGCAGATCGTCGATCGCCGTCCTCAGCTCCGCGACGTTCGCGTCCGAGTAGTGGAACGGGTTGCTCGTTCCCTTCGCGACCTGTTGGAAGTACAAGACGATCGACGCCCCGACGAAGGCGGCCATCAGGACCCCGAGCAATCGGACGAGTCCTTCGTGCCCCGTCTCTCGCCCGGCGGTGAGGAGATTGTCGAGCACCCAGGCCCCGAGGATGATCGTCGGGAGCCAGACGGGGAGCAGCATCCTGGTGTCGAGGTCGCTCCCGGTGACCTTGTGCGCGATCACGACGAACGGGGTGCCGACGACGACGAGCCCGATCGTGGGGAGCATGGCACCCACCGTTCCCGAGAGACGCGGTGTGAGCTGCTGTCGCGACCGCCACGCCAGGGAACCTGCGATGCCCAGTCCTACGACGACGGCGGCCGCCGCGACGCCCGAGGGGACCCGGTAGGAGAACACGAGGTCCTTCGACGTCTCTCCGAGCAGGCGTGCCAGCGTCAGCGGACTGTCACCGCTTCGAACGCGCACGCCGAGCACGTCCGAGGCCTCCGACGTCGCGTTCCGCAGGAGCCAGAGCACCGGAGCGATGGAGCTGATCGCCGCGAAGAGAAGCGTGCGACGCGCGACAGCGCCCCGGCCGTCCTTCGCCGAATACGCCACCACCACGATCAGGCCCGTCACGAACAGCGGGACCGCCGCGTAGCGCACGAGAAAGGCGCCCGAGGCGACGAGCCCGGCGAGAACGATCCAGAGCGTGCGCCGCTCGGGCTTCGCCCGGATGTTCTCCATCAGGAGGATGAAGACCAACGTCAAGAGAACGAAGAGGGGATCGGTCGCGACGTAGGAGGCGATGCGGAGCAGCTCGCTCGAATACGCGGCGAGGGCGGTACCCCCGACGATCACCGCCGGCGAGCTCACGTGCCTTCGCAGCAGGACGAACGAGACCAACGCGATGGCCCCGACGACCAGGGCGTTGGTGACCCGGCCGACCGTTTCCCCGGCGACGCCGATGAAGTGACCGATCGACAGGATGGCGGGGTAGGCGGGGGCGAACACGGTGAGCGGCTCCCCGGTGAAGTCCGAGAACCCCCGGCCGTGAACCAGGTTGTCCGCCGCGGACAGGTAGGTCACCGAGTCCGGCCCCAGGTCCGGGCCGTGCCGCGTCGTGAGCAGCGCGAAGACGATCGCCGCGATCGCGAGGAGGCCGGCGGCGAGACGCAGCGAGCGGGGGGTCGGCCCACCCTCACGGGCGGGCGCCGCCGGTTGCGGGGTGGTTGTTGCGGTCACGCGAGCGCCGTTCAGCCGTCCCGCCCGAGGTCCTCGGACGCGCCATCATGGCCGATCGCCGTGGTCGCCCGTTGGCCTCGGCTGCGACCTTCGGGCGAGACTCCAGATTTGACGCCCTCTCCGGGCGCCAGGTACATTGTGATTACATTCACAAGCTCACCCGCGAGCGGAGCGAGTGGTCGTGACGGCACAACCGGGGGCTGAGGGGCGTCGCAAGATGCCCTGGGCCGAGCGACAGGCCATGAACCGTGGGTTCGGCGAGGCGCTGGCCCAGGCGTTCGAGTTCGCCGCGATCCCGGTGCTGTTCGCGGCGGTCGGCTGGTGGCTCGACGACCGTCTGGGGACCTCGCCCGGGTTCCTCGTCGGGCTGGCGGTCTTCGGCTTCGTCGGCGTCTGCCTCCGGACGGTCTACTTCTACCTCGCCCGCGCCCAGAAGGAAGAGGAGGGGAAGCCGTGGACCCGGCGCCCCCGGTAGAACGCCGGATCGCCACCGACCTCGCCCGTCACGGGCTGATCGTCGCGCCGGCGATCGTGCTCGTGGCCGGCCTCCTCCGCGGTGTCGACGGAGCTGCCAGCGCTGCCCTCGGCCTCGGCGTGGTCGTGCTGAACTTCTTCGCCGCCGCGCTGATGCTCGAGTGGGGCGCGCGGCGGGGCGGCAACACGCTCTTCGCGGTCGCGCTCGGCGGCTTCCTCCTGCGGATGATGTCGATCCTGGTGGTCATCCTCGTGGCCCAGGCGTTGTTCGGATGGGCCGACGTCCTCGTGCTCGGCTTGACGCTGTTCGTCACCCATCTCGGGTTGCTGTTCTGGGAGCTACGCTCCGTCAGCTTCTCGCTGGCTGCACCGGGCTTGCAGCGTGATCGACTCTCCGCCACGAGTG
>DATFVT010000313.1:0-3519 GCA_035260105.1 Acidimicrobiia bacterium | reverse complement strand
ACTGGAGGACCGGATGGAACGTGACGAAGCACTCGGCGTGTTGCGCGAGGTGGCCGTCGAGGTCTTGAGCGTCGAGCCCGACAGCGTCACCGAGAGCGCGCGCTTCAAGGAAGACCTCGACGCCGACAGCCTCGACCTCGTCGAGATGGTGATGGGGCTCGAGGAGCGTTTCGACATCTCGGTTCCCGAAGAGGACCTCGAGGGCGTCACGACCGTGGGGCAGGCCGTCGACCTCGTGCTCGCCAAAGTGGGCGCCGAGGCATGAGCGCGCTGGACCACAGGGGTCGCCCGCGCGTCGTCGTCACCGGGCTCGGAGTCAAGACACCGGCCGGCAACGACGTCGCCTCGTTCTGGCAGGAGCTGTCGGCAGGGCGGGCGACCGCGCGCACGATCGACAGCTTCGACCCCTCCGAGCTGTCGATCACTTTCGCGGGCGAGGTGCGCGACTTCGACCCCGTCGTCTACTTCGGGGCCAAGGAGGCTCGCCGCCAGGACCGCGTAACCCAGCTCGGCTTCGGCGCCGCCGCCGACGCGCTGGCGGAAGCCGGTGAGCTCGGTGCCGACCCGAGTCGCTGCGCGGTGATCATCGGCACCGGCGTCGGTGGCTTGCACACCTTGGAGGACAACCAGCGCCTGTACTTCGAGAAGGGCCCGTTACGGGTCAGCCCCTTCTTCGTCCCGATGATGATGCCCAACGCCACCGCCGGCGTCATCGCGATGCAGCTGGGGTGGACGGGTCCGAACGTATGCGTCGCCACCGCCTGCGCCGCCGGTGCGCACGCCATCGGCGAAGGTGTCCGGTTGATCCGCGACGGCACCGCCGACGTGGTGATGGCGGGCGGGACCGAGGCGGCCGTGACGCCGCTGACCGTCGCCGCGTTCGCGCGCATGGGCGCCCTCAGCTCGCGGAACGACGAGCCCGAACTGGCGTCGCGGCCGTTCGACGCCGACCGTGACGGGTTCGTGATCGGCGAGGGCGCGGGGTGCGTCGTGCTCGAGTCGCTGGAACGGGCCCAGGCCCGCGGAGCGACGGTGCACGGCGAGGTCGCCGGGTACGGGCGCAACGCCGACGCCTACCACATCACCGCCCCGTCACCCGGTGGCGCCGGCGCGGCGGTGTGCATGCAGCTCGCGCTCGACGACGCCGATGTGGAGCCGGCCGAGATCGGCCACGTGAACGCTCACGGCACGTCGACCGAGCTGAACGACGCCGCCGAGGCCGAGGCGGTGCGCAAGGTCTTCGGAGACTCGCCGCCGCCGGTGACCTCGACGAAGGGCGTGACCGGCCACCTGATCGGCGCCGCCGGGGCCGTCGAGGCCGTGGCCGCGCTCCTCGCGGTGCGGGACGGCACGGTGCCGCCGACGGCCAACCTGGAGCGCCTCGGTGACGACATCGAGCTCGACGTCGTCGCCGGTGCACCGCGCGAGGTCGGGTCCAAGCCGGCGCTGTCGAACTCGTTCGGGTTCGGCGGGCACAACGCGTGCCTGGTTCTCACTCCGGCCGACTGATCCGCGGGCTGTGACACCGCTGTTCTCACCGACGCCGGTTGCTCCGGTGATGACCCAGCGGAGCGGCGCGGTCACCGCCGCCCTATCAGACCTGCACGGCCGCACGGTCAGCTGGTTCCGGCTCGACGGCGGCAAGCACCGGGGTGCGATCGGCGTCCCCGAGGGTGAGGCGCTCGAGCGGGCGGTGCGGCTAGGGATCGAGCTCGGCGTGCCGGTCGTGGGCGCGATCGCGACGTCGGGCGCCGACGTCGGTGAAGGCGTGGCCTCGCTGCACGCCTGGGGACGGGTCGCGCGGGCACTGACCGACGCCTCCGGCGTCGTCCCCACCCTCGTGGCCGTGGTCGGGCCGTGCGTGTCGGGCCCGGCCCTGATGCTCGGGCTCGTCGACGAGGTCGTCATGACGAGCGACGCGTTCGCGTACGTGTCGGGCCCCGACACGGTGAGCGCCTTCACGGGCGTCCCCGTGGGCCGGACCGACCTCGGCGGTGCGTCCGTCCACGACCTGCGGAGCGGCGTGGCCGCCCTGGTCGTCGACGACGACGCCGACGCACTGGCGGCGCTGGCGACGATCCTCGACTACCTGCCCGACCACCATCTCGACGACCCGCCGCGGGCGCTCGTCGACGACCCCGTCGACCGTGACTGCGATCGCGCTGCGAACGTGGTGCCGGCACGGGCGACCGCTTCGTACGACGTGCGGGGCATCGTCGCCGACGTCGTCGACAATGACAGCTTCTTCGAGCTCCGGTCCCGTTATGCACCCAACCTGGTCACCGGCTTTGCGCGCCTCGGAGGGCGTCCGATCGGGATCGTCGCGAACCAGCCGAGCCAACAGGCCGGGACGCTCGACATCGCCGCGTCCCAGAAGGGGGCGCGCTTCGTTCAGTGGTGCGACGCGTTCAACGTGCCCCTGTTGACCTTCGTCGACACGACCGGCTTCGCGCCCGGCACCGACCTCGAATGGCGGGGCATCATCCGGCACGGCGCGCAGCTCGTGCACGCGTATGCAGCCGCCACCGTGCCGCGGCTGTGTGTCGTCGTGCGCAAGGCCTACGGCGGCGCGTACCTCGTGATGGACTCGAAGCCGCTCGGCAGCGACTGGTACTGCGCCTGGCCGGCGACCGAGATCGCCGTCATGGGCGCGGCGCCGGCCGTGCAGATCCTGCACCGCAAGCGCCTGGCCGCCATCGCCGGCGAAGAGGAGCGGCGCGCCGAGCAGCTCGCACTCGAGGAGGAGTACCGCGAGCGGTTCTCCAGCCCCTTCCCCGCCGCGGAGCGCGGCTACGTGGATGCGGTGATCCCACCCGCGGACACGCGCCGGATGCTCGCCGCCGCGCTGGCGCACCTCGCCACCAAGCAGGAGAGCTCCCCGACCCGCCGGCACTCGAATTCGCCGCTCTGAGGCAGAATCGGTCGCATGCTGCTCGAGGGACGGAGAATCCTGGTCACCGGCGTCCTGAACGACTCGTCCATGGCGTTCGGAGCCGCGAAGCTCGCCCAGGACGAGGGCGCCGACGTCGTGCTCACGTCGTTCGGGCGGGTCATGAGCCTCACGCAACGGGCAGCCAAGCGACTGCCGTCGCCACCCCGGGTCGTGGAGCTCGACGTCACCGACGCCGACGATCTCGACGAGCTTGCGGGCCGCGTCGGCGGCCGCCTCGACGGCGTGGTGCACGCCATCGGGTTCGCGCCGGAGTCGTGCCTGGGCGGCGGCTTCCTCTCGGCGCCGTGGGAGGACGTCGCCGTGGCGCTCCAGGTGTCGGCGTATTCACTGAAGGCGCTGGCGGTCGCCGCGCTCCCCCTCATGGACACCGGTGGGTCGATCGTCGGCTTCGACTTCGACAACACCCAGGCGTGGCCCGTGTACGACTGGATGGGCGTCGCCAAGAGCGCGTTCGAGTCGACCGCTCGCTACCTCGCCCGTGACCTGGGCCCGAAGGGCATTCGCGTCAACCTCGTGTGCGCGGGCCCCATCCGCACGATCGCGGCGCGCAGCATCCCGGGCTTCGA
>DATFVT010000312.1:0-2330 GCA_035260105.1 Acidimicrobiia bacterium | reverse complement strand
GCCTCGCGCACGCTGATCGACCGGTTGGCCAGCACCGCGACCGCGAACACCGACTGGGCGGCGGTCAGGAACAGCTCCTCCCGTTGGAGCGAGTCGATCGGCAGGCCGCCCAGCGCGCCGGCCGAGATCGAGAAAACGAGTGGCAGCGTGCCCACGAGCAGCGTCCACTGGTTCACCTTCGACGACACCAGCGCGCCGAGCCCCGCGTTCGTGTTGAGGCGCCACGCGAACAACCCGGCGACGAGCAGCTCGGGCGCTTCCGAGGCGAGCGGCGCCACCCACTGCACGAGCAGGAAGGTGCTGATGCCGAACTCTTCGCCGGTCGTGACGAGCGCGTCGGCGAACGGCTCCGCCGAGATGAGGATCACGCCCGCCGAGCCGACCAGCATGAGCGCGACCACGATGCGACGTCGGGCGGGCGGGAGCCGGCCGACGAGCTCGGCCGGGCCGACGAGATGCGGCTGCTCGGCCGGCGCCCGGCTGATGCGCACCGCGTACCAGACGAACAAGCTGACGAGGACGACCGTGTCGACGGGGCTGAGCGTGCGTTTCAGCGGCAGCGTCAGGGAGTAGATGGAGGCGACGGCGAGGAACGCGATCTCGATGGCGTGCGGCCGGTCGAGGGTCACGTCGGTGTCGAGCGGTCCCTGGTACCCCTGCGAACGGGCGATGCGCGTGATGCGCCATGCCGCCAGCAGCACGACGAGTGACCACCCGATGCCGATCAGCAGCCGGTTCCCGCCGGTCATGTTGGCGAGGGCGAGTGGCGCGTACTTGTGCGGGTCTTCGCCGGCCTTCACGGCGAAGGTGAAGTCGACGGCGTACTCCGGCAGCACGGCGATGAGCGCGAGCAGCGCCAGCGCCAGGCCCTGCGAGATGTCGAGCTGGAGGGCTTCGGCTCCCCAGGCGAGCAGGAAGGCGGCGCCGACCACGCCCAGCCCGAACATCAGGGCCGCCAGCAGTTCGGGCGGTGCGCTGCCGGTGAGGCGCAGGGCGATGGCGGGCACGGTCGCTCCCGTGGCCAGCACGATCGGGATCAGCTGACGGCGCGGGTGCTTCGCGGCGGGACGAGCCGCGTCGAGGACAGGGGCAGGGATCCGCGCCATTCCGCGGATCCTACGGCCCCCTTTTCTCGGGGCCGGGACGGGGGTTGTCAGCCGCCGCCGTCGGGAATAACGACCAAATCACCATCGGTTGGACCGTCTCCCCTGGCCCCTCCCGGACACGAGGTGCTGATAGTCATGAATCTGGCCTGGCGTCAACAGGCTCGCTGTCGCGGCGTCGACCCGGCGACCTTCTACCCCGTGTCCGACGAGGACGAGGCCCTCGCGGCGAAGGAGATCTGCGCCGAGTGTCCCGTGCGGGAGCCGTGCCTCGAGTACGCCCTGACCGTGCGCGAGAAGCACGGCGTCTGGGGCGGCCGCACCGAACGCGAGCGGCGTCGTCTCATCCGTCAGCGGCGGAAGTCGGCGTAGCGAACAGCCGAATCGGACAGACCGCCCGGTAGCATCGTCGGCTGTGGATTTCGAGCTCTCGGACGAGCTCGCCGAGCTGCAGGCCACCGTCCGCAAACTGGCTCAGGAACGGGTCGCGCCCCGAGCCCGCCAGATCGACGAGAGCGAGGAGTACCCCGAGGACCTCTTCTCCTTGTTCGTCGACGCCGGCCTGACCGGCCTGTGCATTCCTGAGGAGTACGGCGGGGGAGGCGCAGGCATCGTCGGTCTGAGCATCGCGATCGAAGAGGTCGCCAAGTACTCCAACGCTGCCGCGCTCATGCTGCTCCTGACGAGGCTGCCGACCGGGCCCGTCATGATCGCGGGAAGCCCGGAGCAGAACCAGCGCTACGTGCGCCCGATCGCCTCCGGCGAGGCGCGCGCCGCCTTCGGGCTGTCGGAGCCGCAGGCGGGCAGCGACGTGATGGGGATGCGCACACGCGCCGTCCGCGACGGCGACGACTGGGTCCTCAGCGGCACGAAGTGCTGGATGTCGGGCGTTCGCCAAGCCGACTGGTATTGCGTGTTCGCCAAGAGCGGCGCCGTCGACTCGCGGGCGCACGACAGCGTGAGCGCGTTCATCGTCGAACGGTCGTGGCCCGGCGTCGACGTAGGGCGGGTCGACAAGAAGATGGGCGTCAAGGGTGTCGACACCGGCGAGCTCGTCCTCGACGGCGTCCGCGTGCCTCCGGAGAACGTCATAGGGGAGATCGGCGGGTTCCGCCTCGCGATGCTGGGGCTCAACTCGATGCGCCCGATCGTCGCCGCGCGTGGCATCGGGCTCGCCGAGGGCGCGCTCATGTACGCGGTGGAGTACGTCAAGCAGCGCGAGGCGTT
>DATFVT010000311.1:0-2615 GCA_035260105.1 Acidimicrobiia bacterium | reverse complement strand
GACGGCCGGAGGCCATCGCGACGAGTTCGACGTCGTGATCGCCGCCACCGGGGTGCTGCACCATCCGAGGTATCCCGACTTCGACGGCCTCGACGACTTCGAGGGTGCGGTGTTCCACAGCTCGCGCTGGGACCACGACGTCAAGCTCGACGGGGCCCGGATCGGGATCGTCGGAACGGGGTCGACGGCCGTGCAGATGACCTCGGCCCTCGCGAGTCGCGCCGGAAGGCTGACGCTCTTCCAACGGACGGCCCAGTGGATCATGCCGGCGGAGAACCCGCCCTACAGCGACGACGACAAGGCGGCATTCCGAGCGAACCCGGAGCAGCTGGCCGAGCTCCGGGCGAACCTGACCCAGATGTTCGACGTCTTCGCCAACGCAATCGTGGACGCCGACTCGCCCGAGATGAAGATGGTCGCCGGCATGTGCCTCGACAACCTCGAGAGCAACGTGCGCGATCCCGAGCTGCGCGAGGCCCTCCGCCCCGACTATCAGGCGGCGTGCAAGCGGCTCATCGTCTCGCCCGACTTCTACGAGGCCATCCAGCAGCCCAACGCCGAGCTCGTCACGGACAGGATCGAGCGCGTCGAGCCGGCGGGTGTTCGCACGGCTGACGGCACGCTGCACGAGCTCGACGTCCTCGTGCTCGCCACCGGATTCAAGACCGATGCCTTCATGCGGCCGATGACGGTGATCGGGCGCGACGGGGAAACGCTCTCGCGGGCGTGGGCGGCGCGGCCGAACGCGTACATGTCGATCTCGATCCCCGACTTCCCGAACTTCTTCATGCTGAACGGACCGAACGGCCCCGTCGGGAACTTCTCGCTGATCGAGGTGGCGGAGCTGCAGTTCGCCTACATCATGCAGCTCGTGGAGCCGCTCCGATCCGGCGAGTACCGCGAGGTCAGCGCGTCTCAGGACGCTATGGAGGAGCACGAAGCGGCGCGGGTGAAAGCCGCCGAGAAGACGGTCTGGGTCACGGGTTGTCGCAGCTGGTATCTCGACGACCGCGGCATCCCCGCGACATGGCCGTGGTCGTTCGACCGGTTCCGATCGGAGATGCAGCGCCCGCGCGACGGGGCGTTCGAGTATCGGTGACGTCGACGACGCGCCTTCGTCGTGAGCCGCCGGCGTTCCGGCGTGTCGACGTGCGACGCGTCGAGCCGCTCACGCCCCGCATGATCCGGGTGACGTTCGCCGGCCGTGAGCTCGAGGGCCTCGTCGTCGAACAGCCGGCGGCGAGCGTGCGGGTGCTCCTGCCCTCGACGGGCGGCGCCGAGCTCGTCGTCCCGGAGTGGAACGGCAACGAGTTCCTCCTGCCCGACGGTGGCCGGCCCGCGATCCGGACGTTCACGCCGTGGCGCGTCGACCCGACCGCGCTGGAGCTCGACGTCGGGATCGTGGTGCACGGCGGCGGCGTCGCCTCCGAGTGGGCGCAAGCGGCAAAGACCGGCGACCCGGCCGCGATCTCGGGACCCGGCCGCGGGTACCGCGTCGAGGACGACGCGACGACGTACCTCGTCGCCGGCGACGAGACGGCCCTGCCGGCCATCACGCAGGTTCTCGAGGCGTTGCCGGCCCAGGCATCGGTGCAGGTGCGCGTCGAGATCGCGCACGCCGACGGCCGGCTCGAGCTCCCCGAGCGCGCGCTCGCGGGCCTGGAGTGGTGCGTCCTCGCGCCGGGGGCGGCGCCGGGCGAGACACTCGCCACCGCCGTCCGCGAGGCGGAGGTCACCGCGGACGCGCGCGTCTGGGTCGCGGGCGAGGCGGCGGCGGTGCAGCGGATCCGCCGTCATCTCTTCGACGAACGAGGGATCCCGCGGGGACAGACGGCGGTGCGCGGGTACTGGAAGCGCGGACGCGCCGGCGACGGGGGCGACGAAGCGTGACTTCCCACCGGACCAGCCGCTCCGGCGCGCGCCGGATCACGGCGGAGCTGCGCGAAGGAGAGGTCGTCAAGCCGCTCGAGCTGTTCTTCGACCTTGTATTCGTGCTCGGGTTCACGCAGTGCACCGTCCTGATGGAGGACCAGCCGACGTGGGAGGGCGTCGGACGGGCGATGCTCGTGCTCGCCGTCCTCTGGTGGGCGTGGGTCGGGTTCGCCTGGTTGACGAGCGTCATCGAGCCCGAAGAGGGCGCGGTGCGCCTCGTGATCTTCGGCGCCACCGCGGGCCTGGTCGTGGTCGGGCTATGCGTCCCCGAGGCCTTCGGCGACCGGGCACTCCTGTTCGCGGTGGCGTACGGCGTCGTGCGCGTCGCGCACATCGCATTGTTCCTCATTGCCAGTCGCGACGACCCCGCACTGCGCCGTTCGGTCCTGCTCGGGCTCGCAGTCAGCACCGCGGCGGCGATGGGACTGCTGATCGGCGCGTCGTTCCTGTCCGGCGCCGCGCAGGAGACCCTGTGGGCGACGGCGATCCTGATCGACTGGGGCGGCCCGGCGCTGTTCGGCACGCAGGGATGGAAGCTCGTCCCTGGGCATTTCGCGGAACGGCACAGCCTCATCATCATCCTCGCCCTCGGCGAGTCGATCGTGTCGCTCGGCGTCGGTGCGAGAGCCGATCTCACCGCCGGAGTGATCACCGCCGCCGTGCTCGGGGTCGCGCTCGCGGCC
>DATFVT010000310.1:0-5757 GCA_035260105.1 Acidimicrobiia bacterium | reverse complement strand
CTTGTCGATCATGTTCTTGTCAAAGGTCTCGGCCATGAGCCGTGTCACCTGCGGCTCCATCCACGTCGTCACGAACGTGGCGAGGTTCAGACGCGCGTTCCCGTCGAGCATCAGCTCGTCGTGCACGAACTGGTAGGTCGTGTCGGGATCCAACTCGAGATCGGGAATGCTGTGGCGGGGCGCCCGAATGGCCTCGCCCGGGCGCGCGTACATGGGGCTGAGAGCGACGGGCCTGAGCTCGTCGATGAACTTGCGATGCAGAGCCATCGGGCTCTCCTTTCATGGGGGTCAGCGAATGTCATGGCCGCGGCGAAAGCGGCCCCGGTCAGAGAGGCCTCCAACGATTTGATCTCTATCCTTCCGGGTACGGCAGCGTCGCACCCGCGAGCCTCGAGGAGGCAACGGCGTGAAGCTCGTCGTGCATCTGTCGGCGTACAACTGGCCCGTCCCCGCCGACGCGCTCGGCGGCCTCCTCGCCGACGTCGCCGCCGGGACGGAGGCGGCCGGGTTCGACGGCATCGCCGTCGCCGACCACCTGTGGCAGCACCCGATCATGGGCGGCCCGGAGGCGAGCTGCCTCGAGGCGTACACCACGCTCGCGTTCCTGGCCGCGCACTCACGCCGGGTCCGCCTCATGACCCTGGCGACCGGCGTGCACTTCCGGTACCCGGGGGTGCTCGCCAAGACGGTGACGAACCTCGACGTGCTGTCCGGCGGTCGGGCGTGGCTCGGCATCGGGACCGGCCACTACGAGGAGGAGTGTCGGGGTCTGGGCGTGCCGTTCCCTCCCACGGCCGAGCGGTACGAGTTGCTCGAGGACGCGCTCGAGCTGTGCTCACGGATGTGGGCGGGGGAGTATGGCGACGACCGGCCGTTCGACGGCCACCACGTGCACGCGGGGCGAGTGCTCAACGTGCCGCAGGCGCTGCAACGACCGCATCCACCCGTGCTCGTCGCCGGTGACGGCGAGCGACGCACGCTCCCGTTGGTCGCGCGGTACGCGGACGCGTGTGGCCTGCGGCCGACGCCGGAGGTCCCGCACAAGCTCGACGTGCTCCGGCGCCACTGCCACGACGCCGGCACGGACTTCGACCGCATCGAGCGGACGTGCGCGTACGCGTTCAGCGCCGACGACGGCGGCCCGGCTACGCGTGAGCTGGTCGAGAAGCTGGAGTGGCTGGCCGGGCTCGGAATCCAGACCGTGATCGGCCGCGTCGAAGGGGACGACCCGCGCGCGGCCATCGAGCTCCTGGGCCGGCACGTCGTGCCGGTGGCCGAGGAGCTGGACGCGGCGTGATCAGTCCGGCGTCCGCCCGTCCGCCTCGGACGCGATCGACTCCAGGAGACCCGTGAACCGGTCCATGATGTCGTGGTGGACGAGGCTCCCATAGCTGATCCGCGCGACGCCGAGCCCGGCCATCTCGCCGATCGAGGGCGCGCGCGGCGTGCGCAGGATGTTGACCGGGCCGGGTGACTCGGAGATCAACTCGCGCATTGCCTCGCCTTGCCAGAGCGCGATCGGGAACAAACAGTCGACACCCGCGTCGACGTACGCGCGGGCCCGTCGCAGCGCGTCGGGTAGGAGCTCGTGCTGAGGTGTGTCGGACCCGGCGAGCAACGCGGCCAGGAACACGTCGATGCGGGCGTTGATCACGAGCCCCTAGCCGGCGGCGGACGCGGCGTCACGCACGGATCGCAGCCACGCCGCGTGCAACTCCGGGTCGCGCAGCTCGCCTGCGGCGTGGTCGGTGTCCTCGAGGTTGCACCCGGCCGCGCCGACATCGCGCAGGGCTGCGACCAGGTCGACGGGTTGCATCCCGTAGCCCGCCTCGGCGTCCACCGTCACGGGAACCTGCACTCCGCGGCTGATGCGGGCGGCCGCCGCGAGCATCTCGTCGGCCGGCGCCTGCTCGTGGTCGTCGTACCCGAGGGCGGCGGCGACGCCGCCGCTCGTCGTCGCGACAACCGGGAAGCCGGCCGCCTCCACCGCCCGCGCCGAGGCGACGTCCCACGCATTCGGCAGCACGAGCGGCGCTCCCGGTGTATGCAGCGATCGCAGGAGATCGCAGCGCCGTTTTAGCTCGCTGGATTCCGGCGCCACACGTCTCAGCGTAACTGCGCGCCGATGGCGACCATACGGGCGAGCGGAAGGTCGCCTTCGATGCGGACGGTGAGGCCGTTCCTCGTGAAGATCAGCGCGTTGCCGACGAGCCGCCCGTCGGCAGTCGCCCCTTCGCCGTTCGCCGTGTCGTAGGCGAGGAAGTGGTCACCGCCGGTGATGAAGATCCCCTCGTACGGGCCCACGGCCACCCGCTCCGCACGGGACCCGTTGCCCAGGTACTTGTTCAGGAACCCGGTGCCGTCACCGACGAACTCCTGGACGAGCAGGCCGACGCCGTCGGTGTGCTTCGCCGCCGGCGGCCCCGGCTTCGACCGGTACACGAGGGAGGTCTCGCCGCCGGTCTTGGCGTCGAACCACACCTCGTCCGGCGCGGCGAAGCCGCGGGCGGTAGGCACCACGACCGGCATCCGCGCCCGCGCGCCGTCGAGGGTCGTCAGCTCACCGAGGATCAGGGGGCCGGCGACGGGCCCCGGCGGCGGCGGCTGCTCGTGGACACGCACCGCGCCGATCTCGAAGAAGCTCGTCACTGCGGCGCGCGCCGACGGGATGGCGAGCGTCGCCGTCGCCGCGACCGCCGCGACGAGCGCGACAACGAGGCGTCGCCGGCGGGCGTGGTGGGGAACCGGCCGGCGCGTCGACTGCTGCAGCCGACGGGTCACCGCGCCGGAGAGGTCGAGCACGCCGAGGGCGGCGTCGAGGTCGCGGGACAGGGAACGGAGCTCCGCTTCCACGAGCAGGCGCGAGCTGCTGTCAGGCATGGTGCACCTCGCGATCGAGTTGGCGCTCGAGTCGATCGAGCGCGCGTGACAACCGGGACTTCACCGTGCCGCGGGCGATGCCGAGGACCTGGGCCGTCTCCGCCTCGCTGAGGTCGAGGAGATACCGGCACGAGACGACCTCGCGGTAACGAGGGGGGAGCGAGTCGAGCGCGGCGCGAACGGTGCCGTCGCGCCGGCGGCCGAGCGCCTCGTCCTCCGCCGAGGGCGTCGTCGTGGCGATCGCCCCGCGTTCTCCCGGCGCGCGGACCGCCCGGGTCCACCGACGCGACGAGCGGGTCTGGTTGCGCGCCACGTTGGCGACGACGGCGAGGAGCCACGGCCGGAAGGGCGCACCCGGCCGGAAGCGGTGCAGGAACCCGAACGCGCGCACGAAGGCCTCCTGGGCGGCGTCGTCGGCGTCGCCCACCCCGGCGACGGCGGCGGCGGTCCGGCGGGCGTCGTGCTGGTACCGGCGCACGAGCTCGCCGTAGGCGTCGACGTCTCCCTGCGTCGCCCGCTCGATCAGATCGACGTCGTCCGTGGCGTTCCCTTCCTCTCCGCCGGCCGGACCGGTGTCCCCTTGTACACCGGCGGCGGCGTCGGAGTTCCGGGAGCTCACGTCGAGGGGCGGCTGACGTTGCCGCGACAGGGCGCCGCCGGCCGGACCGGGCCGCGGCGGTCGTAGTCGGGCGGCTCGTCGAACCGGTAGAGGAGGATGCTGCCGCCGAGGTTCCCGACCGGGCAGTACGCGCGCAGCCAGCCGAGGACAGGACGGTAGTAGGACGTGAGCGCGGTGGCGCTGACGGCCAGCCAGCGGCCGCGCAGGGCCTGCGGGTCGAGGGCCGCCAGCACACCTTCCTGGTCGGTGGGGATGAAGAGCGGCTCCGAGCCGGGCAGGTTGGGGACGGGCTCGAGCGGCCCGAAGTACAGCACGACCGGACGCTTGCCCTTCGCCCAGTCCTGAAGGCGGTAGAAGTCCTGACCCCAGTCGACATTCGAGTCGGTCGTGACGCGGTAGCCGGGACGGAACGGCGGGGCGGTCCACGCCAGGGAGTGCGGCTGCGACTGCCAGAAGAACGCGAGCTGCCCGGCGGCGAGGACGCCGAGGAGCACGACGCCCCAACGGCGACGGCCGATGACGACGAGCGGCGAGGCCGCGACGAGCCCGAGCGCGATGACGGGCAGGAGGTAGCGCACGCCGACCGGCTGGGGATACGGGAGCAGGATGGCGGTGAGGACGGCGGCGAGGGGGGCGAGCACGACGAACGCGAGTCGCCGCCGCCTCCGGTCGACGCGCCGCCAGCAGACGAGGCCGGCGAAGAACGCCGCCAGCACCGTGATCGGGAGCTTCACCACGAGGCTCGCCGGCCAGTACCACCAGTTCGCACCCCACCATTCGTCGCCGAAGAGGTAGCCCGGCGTCTTCTGGGTGCTGAAGCGGGCGGTGTCACCGATCCCGGTGTCGAACTCCACGGGCCACGGGACGATCCGGGCGACCTCGGCGGCGACGGGAACGTCCTCGACGTGCGGCAGGGGGTCGACGCGCGTGAAGTCGGGGACGGGCGACACGGCGCGCACTCCGATCCACACCGCGGCCCACGCGATGACGAGGACGAGCCCGCCGCGGAGCAGTCCCGTCGTGAGCCGTGGCCACGCGGTCAGAGCGACGAGCAAGGCGAGGACGGGCACGACGGCCAGTCCGGTGATGCGCACGAGCAACGTGGCGCCCCCGGCGAGCCCGACGATCAGCGCGTTCGCCCACGTCGGCGCGCGCAGGTACCGCAGCAGTGCCAGCGCCGCCAGCACCACGGCGAGGGTGAACGCCACGTCGTTTCCGTCGATGTGGCCGAGCCCGAGGACGAACGGGGTCGTGAGCCACAAGCCGCCGGCAAGGAGCCCCGCCGCCCGTCCGAAGAGACCGGCGGCGAGCGCGTACAACGCCCACGCGGCGCCGATCGCGATCGCCAGCGGCACGAGCCGCGAGACGAACGTGACCCGCTGCAGCTTGCCTGCGTCGAGCTGGGCCTGGAGGAACTGGTCGGGGTACGCGAAGCCGTCGCCGCGCGCCCAACTCGCGCCGTGCGGGATCACCGGGTGCATCGCCAGCACCGGCAGCGCGGCGAGCACCTTGGGCAGCGGCGGGTGCTCCGGCGTGAGGCGCAGCTGGTGCTCGGTCAGCGCCGTCACCCCTCCGGCGAGGTGGTACTTCTCGTCGTAGGTGGGCGAGTCGCGCCACGCCTGCACGAGGCCGAGCACGAGGAACTGGAGCGACAGCAGCGCGAGCACCACGAACGCCCCCCGCCGGCTGACTGTCACGGGCGGCACGATATCGACGCGGTCTCGGCCCTTCTCGTCGTCACACGCGGGACGCGTTCGTCGGTCGATGACCGTTTCGACGTGTGCCGGGCGACGGCCGAGGGCAGGATAGCCCGTCTCGACCGGTCTGTGCAGTTCTGGGCGAAAAATCCGAGTAAGCTCCAATGGATGAGCTGGGCGGAGGAGACCTCGCCGAGGCGCGGCTTCCGCGCCGACCCCGACTGGCCGTCCGCGGACGGGGAGGAGCCCCGATCGGCCGACGGCCGCACGCAGGGCGACGACGAGAGCTCGGCGCGTGGCTTCTTCCTCGGCCAGCCCGCCGACCCTGCCACCGAGGAGATCCACACCGCGGGTGCGGTTCGCCGCACACCCGCCGAGCTCGACGGGGTGCTGCGCGACGGCGCGCTGCGCTTCGAGTCCCTCGTCGGCAACTGCCAGGCCGAGCTGCAGGACACGGTGGCCGCGCACGTGTCGGACCTCGAGCAGACGTTCGCTGCCGGCACGGAGGAGATGAACCGCGCCGCCGCGCAACGCATCACGGATCTCGAGGAAGCGGTCGAC
>DATFVT010000309.1:0-3496 GCA_035260105.1 Acidimicrobiia bacterium | reverse complement strand
GACGGCGAGGCGGCGGCATGGATCCTTGCGCAACGCGCCGTGTTCGATCCGGGGCTCCAGCGGCGATGTCTCGACATGCTCGAGACGGCGGTGGCGTACGGCGACGCGCACCCGGCGCACTACGCCCTCCTGCTCGACCGTGTGCGCATGGCCGACGGCAGGGACCAGGTCTACGGCTCGCAGTTCGTGCGCAACGAGGACGGCTCGTCGGTCGTGCCGTGGCCGATCGAGGACGCCGAGCACGTCGACACCCGCCGTGAACGTGTCGGCCTGACTCCGCTCGCCGAGCAAGCGGAGGAGATGCGCGAGCAGTACCGGCGCCACGTAACCCGCTGAGGGTGCGCGGCGATCACCTCTCCCCCGGCGTCACGGTCGAGGCACCACGCCAGCAGTACCACGCCGCGACGCTCCGGTAGGGACGGAAGCGCTCGCCCAGCTGCTCGAGCTCACGCGGTGGGGGCGGGTCCGCCAGGCCGTACAGGCGGGCATACCCGGCGCGGACGCCGAGGTCGTCGACGGGCCACACGTCGAGACGCCCGAGCTGGAAGATGAGGAACATCTCCGCCGTCCACGGTCCGATGCCGCGCACGAGGATGAGCTCCCGCACGACCTCGTCGTCGGGAAGGCGGGCGACGCGGTCGAGCTCGACGGTGCCGTCGACCACCTTCTGGGCGAGGTCGCGGATCGACGCCGCCTTGCTCGCCGAGAGCCCCACGCCGCGCAGCTTCGGGACCGGCATCGCGAGCACCGCCTCCGGCGTCGGGGAGTCGTCGTCGAAGAGTGCCTCGAACCGGCCGTGGATGGCCGCCGCCGCCCGCCCCGCCAGCTGCTGGTAGGTGATGGCGCGGGCGAGCTCGGCGAAGTGCGGCTGGCGGGGGCGGCCGCGCCGCAGGTCGCAGGGCCCGACGCGCTCGAGCATCGTCGCCATCACCGGATCGAGCTCGGCGAGCCTCTCCGACGCCTCGACCAGGCGTTTCGGCGGGCGGCGAGGGCTCATGGGCCGCACGCTAGCGACACGCGCCCGCCCACTAGCCTGCCCCCCGGTAGCGACCCGGACGCCAGGGACAACCGCGACCGCCAGGGACTGAAGACGACTGGCAGCGACGAAACCGAGCGGCTGGGGACGAGGCCGAGGCAGGGGACGAAAAGGAGCAACGGTGCCCGACGTATCCGACACGCCCCCGGGATTCGACGCCCGTCCGAACCGCCGGCGCCGCCGAGCATGGTTCGCGGCGGCGAGGGTGGTCGCCCTGCTCGCGGCCCTGGCGGTCGCGTTCGTCGGGTGCGGCGGCGGGGACTCCGGGAAGGCGAAGTCGAAGAAGACACCGACGGCCACCACCCTCGCGCCGGGGTACTCCCTCGCCGCGCAGGTCAAGGGACCGCAGATCGGGATCTACGACCGTCCGTCGGCGGCCACACCGTCGAAGACGCTCCCGAACCCCTGGCTGCTGAACGACGAGCCCGACAAGAAGATCCCCCAGGTGTTCCTCGTCGAGCAGCAGCGCAAGGACGGATGGGTGAAGGTGCTGCTCGCCGAGCGGCCGAACGGCAGCACCGGCTGGGTGCACGCCTCCGACGTGCAGCTCACGCCGAACCCGTACCGGCTCGAGGTCAGCCTCGGCGACCACAAGATCACGGTGTTCCAGGGCACCAACTCGATCTACGACGGGCAGGTTGCGATCGGCGCCGCCGACACACCGACTCCGCCCGGCAGGTACTACACGCGCGTCTTGATCCAGGCGCCCGACCCGAACACGGTGTACGGGCCGTTCGCGTACGGGCTCTCCGCCCACTCGGACGTTCTCACCGAGTACAACGGTGGTGACGCCGAGGTGGGCGTGCACGGCAACAACGACGCGTCCGTGCTCGGCAAGAGCGTGACGCACGGGTGCATCCGCATGGACAACGACCAGATCGTCAAGCTCTCGAAGGTGCTGCCGCTCGGCACCCCGGTCGAGATCGTGAATTGACGGGCGTTGCTTCGCGGCGGCTCCGGGGCATCGTCGTCGGCATCCTGGTCGGCGCGGCCGCGTCGGCGTGCTCGTCCGGCTCGGGAGGCGGAAGCTCGAACACTCACGAGCTGCCGCCCAACGACAAGGCATCCATCGAGCGCGTCTTCGCGCCCGCTCTGGACCGCCTGGGTGTCCGGCTCACCCGCGGCGCGCTCGTCGATCTGAAGACCGGGAAGCCGTCACCGAACGGGACACACCTCGCGGTGTACGTCGAGCCGACCGGCAACTTCTCCTCCGAGGACTACGCGCGCGGAACCGTGGCGACGCTCCGCGCGTTCATCCCCGCCGCGTTCGAACGCTGGGGCGGGCTGACGTCGTTCGACCTCTGCCAGGAACCACTCCCCGCCGTCGACGCGCGACCTGAACCGCCCCCGGTCACGAAGGTCGACCTGACGAAGGCGGCGTCTCGGAAGGTGAAGTGGGACGACCTCGACCTCGTCGGCTTGTTGCGTGACGCGAATCGGCTCGGCTCACGCGCGCTCTCGGTGTACGCGAAGCCCGACGTGCGGCTCACGAGCTACTACCAGGACGCGACCATGAAGGCGAACACCAACAGCACCGCCGGCACGACCGGCGCGTCGAGCACGGCGCCGGCGTCCCCGTCGTACGACCGCTAGCCCGCCGGCGCCTCGCCGTCGCCGAGGAGGAGCCCGGTGGCGGTCTCCAGGTCGATGACGACGCGCGAGGGCTCGTCGACGCCGCCCACCCAACCGATCAAGGACGACAGCCACACCTGCTGGAGCGTGCGGGCGACGGCGAGATCGCGTGTCGTCGGCGGGCCGTCGTGCATGACGCCGGTGATGATGCCCGTCATGATGTCGCCGACGCGCCGCACGACGTCGGCCTCGTCGGCGGCGCCGAAGGCCCGCACCATGGCGCCGGTCGTCTCGGGATGGCGCTGGAGCGACGCCGTCCCCCGCGACAGCACCTCCACGACCCGCGCCGCCGGGGTTTCACCCACCGGGGGGCGGGCCTCCAGGCGGCCGGCCAGCGCCTCGATCTCCTCGACCATCGCCTCCAGGAGCAGGCGCTCCTTCGACGTGAAGTACCTGTACACCGTCCCGAGGGCGACGTTCGCCTCGGTGGCGACGTCCCGCATCTGCACGGCGTCGAACCCGCCCCGTTCCGCCAGGCGCAGGGCGGCGTCGAGGACGCGCCGGCGGCGGGCGGCCTGGCTCCGGGCCAGTGCCGTCCCCGGCGCGGCACCGTCGCTGGTGGCGGGGGTCGTCACCGCCAAAGTGAAACACGTTCCGATTCGGGCGGGCAAGCATTCACGCCCGGGCCCTTGGGAGACTGCGGGCATGGCAACCGACATCCTCGACCTGGCGGACCGGATGTGGCGCGGCGACACCGACATGGACGTCCGCGGCCTCTTCGGGATGGGCGGCCAGCTGGCCGACCTCGGCGGCGGCCGTGCGTTCGTGGCCGCGTTCTCCAACGTCGCCGCGTTCACGACCGCCGACGGCTTGGTGCTGATCGACACG
>DATFVT010000308.1:0-3894 GCA_035260105.1 Acidimicrobiia bacterium | reverse complement strand
AGATGCGTGTTCCCTGCTGTCGCCTTCACCTCGAACACGCCCTCGCCGATGTCGAGCAGCGAGACGTCGTAGGTGCCGCCGCCGAGGTCGAAGACGAGGATCGTCTGGTCGTGCTCCTTGTCGAGCCCATACGCCAGCGCGGCCGCGGTCGGCTCGTTGATGATGCGCAGGACCTCGAGGCCGGCGATCTGACCCGCCTCCTTCGTGGCCTGACGCTGGGCGTCGTCGAAGTAGGCGGGCACGGTGACCACGGCCTGGGTCACGGTGTCGCCCAGGTACGCCTCGGCGTCCCGCTTCAGCTTCTGCAGGATGCGGGCCGAGATCTCCTGGGCCGAGTAGTTCTTGCCATCGATGTCGATCTTCCAGTCGGTGCCGACGTGGCGCTTGACCGATCGCACCGTCCGGTCGGGGTTCGTGATGGCCTGGCGCTTGGCGACCTCGCCGACGAGCACCTCGCCCGTCTTCGAGAACGCGACCACCGACGGGGTGGTCCGCGCGCCTTCCGAGTTGGGGATGACGGCGGGCTCGCCCGCCTCCAGGGTGGACACCACGGAGTTGGTGGTGCCCAGGTCGATTCCGACGGCCTTGCTCATCAGGGACGTCCTCCGAGACTTGAGTCCTTTAGTGTCAACTTACGTTAGCCAACCAACCGCCTCCCCCGTCAATTCCCCGCCCATCCCCTTTCTTCCCACCCAGGCAGAACGCCCACGAACGCAGCCTCGGCGGGCCCCCGAGGTGCGGGACCGACAGCGACGCGCCCCGACGGCGAAGCCGAGGGGCGGCGGCGGTGGGCCGTCGGCGAGGCGGCGAGTTCGGGCAGACGAGGCGAAGCCGAGGCGCCCGCCTGTCCGAGTCCGCCGCCGATGTGTCCGCCGCCGCCGCCCCGGTCACACACGCGCCCTCGTTGACACTCGGAGTAGGTTCCAGCCGTGGCTCGGCTGCGTCGCGATGCGTTCATCGACCATCTGGCTGAGGTCCCCCTCTTCTCGGCGCTCTCCAAGAAGGACCTTCAGCTCGTCGCCCGGCGGGCCGAGGACGTCAAGGTCGACGCGGGCAAGGTGCTGGTCACCGAGGGGAGCGCAGGCGCCGAGTTCTTCGTCATCGTCGACGGCAAGGCTCGGGTGACGTCCCGGGGCCGGAAGGTCGCCGAGCTCGGGCCCGGTCGCTTCTTCGGCGAGCTGGCTCTCCTGGATCGGGCGCCACGCAACGCCACCGTCGTCGCCGAGACCCCGATGGAGCTGCTCGTACTGGGTCAGCGGGAGTTCGCGGCCCTCATCGACGAGGTCCCCGGCCTCGCCCACAAGCTGCTCGCCGGGCTCGCCCGCCGCCTCCGCGAGTCGGACGCCAAGAGCATCCAGTAGCGGCCTACGCCGCCGGAAGGCGGCCGAGCGCGATTCGGGCGGCGTCCTCTTCCTTCTGCTGGATCTGGTCCTCCGTCAGGGGCTTTGGATACCGGTAGTTGTGGAACGCAGTGCTGAGTACCCGGTCGCCGACGAGGACGTGCAGCTTGAGGTCCTTGACGAAAGCGTCGTCGCCCAGGCCCGGTACGTCGTCGCTCTCGATCGGGTCCGCGGCCTTCGCCTTCTGGTAGCTGTCGACGAGCGTGGTCCCCGACTCGACCACGACCTCCAGCTCGAGCGGCCGGCCCTTGAGGCCACCGGTGCCCTTCTTCTCGGCCTCCCATACGCACCGATCGCCGGTGATGCCGGCGGCGCTCCGCGTCTTCTGCTTACCCGCGTCCGATGGAGTGCCGAGGATCTCGCCGACCTCGCGGACGGTCAGCAGCTTGCACGACCCCTTCGGCACCGCGGTCCGCGCGGACGCGGGCGAAGCGGCGAGTGCGACACCGACGGCGAGGGCCGCCGCGGCCGCGATGCGAACCTTGCTGGCGCTCATGGCCCGAGGAGCGTAGTTGGCGCGCACCCCCACTAGATTCCGCCTTGTGAGGCGGATCGCGCTTCCCAAACCGCACCAGCTGGTGCTCGGCGTCGGCGTGCTCTTCGCGCTCGGGGCGCTGGCATCGGGCATCGTCCCGCGCCTGACGGGATGGGAGGACGACTCCCCGATCAGCCGCCAGGTCTTCGGGAACGTACCCGACCCGCTCTACTGGGCCTTCTACACCATCGTCGGCGTGATGCTGCTCGTCGTCGCGTGGCTCATCTCGCAGCGGGTGCAGAACTACGAGCGGGGAAAGCCCGACGACCGGCGCACGAACCGGGCCAACGTGAAGCGCCGCCTGGAAGACTTCCGGTCCGGCGTGTGGATGCAGACGCTGCTGCGCGACCCCGCGGCGGGTGTCATGCACTCGATGATCTACTTCGGGTTCATCGTCCTGTTCGTCGCGACGGTGGTCCTCGAGATCGACCACCAGCTGCCGGACTCGGCGAAGTTCCTGCACGGGCGGGTCTACCAGGCCTATTCGGCGACGGCCGACGTGTTCGGCGTGGTCTTCGTGCTGGGGATCGTGTGGGCGCTCGGCCGGCGCTACATCCAACGGCCGTACCGCATCCGCATCAAGACGAAGCCCGAGGACGCCCTCATCCTGGGCACGTTCCTCGTGATCGGCCTGACCGGCTTCGCCACCGAAGGCCTGCGCATCGCCCTGGCCGGGACGCCGTCGTTCGAGAAGTGGTCGGTCATCGGCTACCCGGTGGCGACTATCTTCGACTCGCTCTCGCACGGAACGCTGCGCGACGCGCACCGCTGGCTGTGGGGCATCCACTTCGCGTCGTTCGTCGCGTTCCTCGTGATCCTGCCGACGACGAAGCTCCGGCACATGATCACATCGCCGATGAACATGTACCTGGCCGACCGCGAGCGGCCCAAGGGCGCGATGCGTCCGCTCCCGAACCTGATGGAGACGGAGCTCGACACCTTCGGCGCCTCGACCGTCGAGGACTTCACCTGGAAGCAGCTCTTCGACACCGACGCGTGCACGATCTGCGGTCGCTGCACGTCGGTGTGCCCGGCCCACGCGACGGGGAAGCCGCTCGATCCCCGCGAGATCGTGCTGAAGGTCGGCGAGGTCATGGCGGCGAGCGGAGACCCGCAGGTGTCCCCGCCGGTCGGCGTCGACCGCGACATCACGATCGGGGCCGACTCCCTGTTCGAGCGCATCACCGCCGAGGAGCTGTGGGCGTGCACGTCGTGCAAGGCGTGTGACGAGATCTGCCCGGTCGACATCGAGATCCTCGACAAGATCCTCGACATGCGCCGCTACCTCTCCCTGATGGAGAGCAACTTCCCCACCGAGCTCGGGAACACGTACCGGTCGATGGAGAACTCCTCGAACGTGTACGGCATGAACCAGGGCGACCGGGCCGACTGGGCCCGCGACCTCGAAGGCATCCCGATCATCGATGTCTCAGGGCCGTTCGAGCACGAGTACCTCATGTGGGTCGGCTGCGCGGGCTCGTTCGACGACCGGAACAAGAAGACGAGCCGGGCCGTCGCCAAGCTGCTGCAGCGGGCGGGCGTCGACTTCGCGATCCTCGGGCCGAGCGAGCTGTGCACCGGCGACCCCGCCCGCCGGTCCGGCAACGAGTACATCTTCCAGATGCTGGCGATGCAGAACGTCGAGACCCTCAACGGGCTGGGCGTGAAGAAGGTCATCGCCCAGTGCCCCCATTGCTTCAACACGTTGAAGAACGAGTACCCGCAGCTCGGTGGCGACTACGAGGTCGTGCACCACTCGCAGTTCCTCATGGAGCTCATCGCGGGCGGGAAGCTCGATCTCGAGGAGGCGTCGCTCGAGGAGCGCGTCACCTATCACGACTCGTGCTACCTGGGTCGCCACAACGACGTGTATCTCGCGCCCCGCAAGGTCATCGGGTCGCTCGGCGGCATCGACGTGGTCGAGATGCCGCGCAACGGGACGCGCGGGCTCTGCTGTGG
>DATFVT010000307.1:0-2893 GCA_035260105.1 Acidimicrobiia bacterium | reverse complement strand
CGCCTCGGCGACGACGGCCTCGACGAACGGCCGATAGGCGACGGTGCCGGTCGCCCACCACGCGTCCGCCGCCTCGCGCATCGCCGCGATCGTGGCGGTCGTGCGTGGCCGGCGCGCCGCGGCGAGGTAGAGGCGACCGGAGCACCCGAGCACGGTGAGCGACGCGCGCTCGGAGAGCGAGATCAGCCGCTCGGCAACCTGCGGGACAGTGTCGAGTTCGCGCGCGGCAATAAGGAAGATGCCCAGGTACGATAGCGCCAGGCCGATGCTGTGCACGTGCCCGATCCGCTCGCCGTGGGCGACGGCCCATTCGAGCCGCTCGCGCGCGTGCGTCACGTCGCCGAGAATCCACTCGACAAGCCCGAGGAAACATGACGTCACCTGCGCGTGGTCCGTGCCGTAGCGCGCCGCCAGCCCCGCATGCTCCTTCACGTCGTACCGCGCGAGCGCGCGGTCCAGCGACGTGCGGGCGTCGGCGAGCTGTCCGGTGTGGAAGCGGACGGCACCGACCGCGCGGTGGCCGATCATCTCGAACGTCGGATCCTGCCGCCGCTCCGCGAGCGCGAGCAGCCGTGTCGCGGCGTCGCCTGCCCCGGCGTATTCGGCGCGCTGCAGGTGGAACGAGTACACGGCGTTCAGCGTCGGCAGGAGCTGCGCCTCGTCGCCGAGGCCCTCGCAGAGCTCGACGGCGCGCCGGCACGCGTCGCCGACTTCGGCCGCGGCGAAGCCCCGGGTGGCGCGGAGCGCGCCCGCCCGCGACAGCGACAGCTCGAGCTCGCGTCGGTCGCGGTCGGGTCCCGGCGGCAGCGCGCGGAGCATGTCGAGCGCGGTGTCGAAATGGACGAGCGCCTCGACGAGCGCGGACCGCGCGCTCGCTTTCTGCGCCGCCCGGACGAGATACGGGATCGCGCGCTCCCGTGCGTCGCCACGCACCGCGTGGTACGCGAGCAGTTCCACCTGGTCGGCGAGCCGGTCGCGATGCAACCGCTCGAGCGCATCGAGCACGCGGACGTGGAGGTCGCGTCGTTCCTCGCGCGCGAGCGCGACGTACGCTGTCTCCTGCACGAGCCCGTGCTTGAACGTGTAGCGCGCTTCGACCGCGTCGTCGGCGGACGCGGAGACGAAGCCGGCGCGCTCGACGCGGCGGAGATCCTCGGGTAATCCCTGGTCTCCGGCGTCGCCGATCGCCTGCAGCAGTCGCACGGAGAAGTCGCGTCCGATGACGGAGGCGCGCGCGAGGAGGCGCTGCTGGCGCCCGGGCAGCGCGGAGAGACGCGACGCGATCGCCTCCTCGATCGTCGCGGGGATGCGCGCAGGCAACGAGCCGTCGCCGCGCTCCACCGCGGCCAGCGCGAGCTCCTCGACAAAGAGCGGATTGCCTTCGGCTCGCACGTCGATCGGCCGCTCGACAGCCTCCACCCACGGCGCGCCGTCGAGCAGTCGGCGAATGAGCGTCAGGCTGTCGGCCGACGCGAGCGGCGACAGCGTGACCTGCGTCGCGTGCTGCGCGTTCGCCCACGTCGGCTGATAACCGGGCCGGAATGTTGTGATCACCGCGAGCGACGCGCGCGGCAGCGACGCTGCGATCGCGCCGAGACACGACTCCGACGACGGATCGATCCAGTGCAGATCTTCGACGACGACGGCGAGCGGCTGCCGGGCCGCGACGGCGGTGAGCAGCCGCTCGACGGCGGCAAACAACCGGCGGCTGAGCGCACCGGCGGCGACGTCGGTCGGCGCCGTCGTGCTGCTCAGCAGGCGCGCGAGGTCGCCGGCAATGACCGCGTCGTCGAGCCGGATCGCGTCGAGCGTGCGGCTGATCTTCGCTTTGGCGAACGCCTCGGGATCGTCTTCGGTGATCCGGCAGATCGATCGGACGATCTGCATGACCGGCCAGAACGGCGTCTGCGTAGTCGCGGGAAGGCATCGGCCTTCGACGAATCGCACACCGCCGAGACCCGCGTGCGTCGCGAGATCCGCGAGCAGCCGTGACTTGCCGATGCCGGCATCGCCCACGAGGCTCACGACTCCGCCTGCGCCGTCGAGCGCGGACCGCATCGCGCGCGCGACGGCGTCGAGCTCGCCGCGGCGACCGACGAGCTCGCTGCCGTGCGTGGCGGCGGTGTCGAGGCGGGCGAGACCGTCGAGGCGATAGAAGGCGCTGCCCGGCCCCACCGCCGAGACGGCGAAGCGGCGATGGAGGAACGTCGCCGCGGCTTTCGTCGCGACGATCTCGTCGACGCCAGCGTTGGCCATCGCGGTCTCCAGCGCGATCCACTCCCGCCGACTGCCGTCGGCGTCGACGTCGGCTTCGATCGCGCCCCGACTCACCAGCACCTCCGCCACGTGTAATCCGATCGTCGCATGGAGCATGGTGTTCCCCGTGTCGTGCCGCAGGTGCCGTGCGCTCTTCTGAATGACGAGCGCGGCGTGGCCCGCGAGCACGGCCGGCTCATCCGACCGCTCGACGCCGAAGACCGCGAGCACGGTGGCCGGCCCGAGTCCCGCGATGCGCCCGCCGAAGCTGCGCAGCTTGTCGGTCGCGAGCTCGAACAGGCGCGCCGGCCTGGCGTCGAGCACGCCACCGACCGTCGGCACCTGCAGCCGGAAGAACGTCACACGCTTGGGTTCCCAATGCACGGCGGGCGCCGCTTCGGCGCGAATCGGGGTCGGAATGGACGCAATCGTCGTGCCCGACCTGAGCGTCGCCGCGGGGCTCGGCTCACGAAGTCCGAGTCGCGCCATACGGCTTTTCATCGTGTTGCGGGCGATGCCGAGCACGGCGGCCGCACGCGTGATGTTCCATCCTGTCTCGGTCAGAACGCGCTCGAGGTGCTCGCGCGAGGTCGCCGCACCGGTCGGAAGGGGCATCGCCGGCGCGGCGACGGACGCC
>DATFVT010000306.1:0-5878 GCA_035260105.1 Acidimicrobiia bacterium | reverse complement strand
AGTCAAGGAACTGCTGCGTCGGATTCACGCCCGTTCACCCGACGCCCGGGTGTACGTCGTGGGATACCCGTCGATCCTGCCTGCGACGGGAACGGGCTGCTGGCCGACGCTCCCGTACTCGGTCTCCGACGTCCCGTATCTCCGGAACGTCGAAGGCGCTCTGAACGCCATGCTCCGAGCCCAAGCAGCCGCCACCCGGAGCGTCTACGTCGACACGGCAACCCCGAGCGCCGGACACGACGCATGCCAGCCACCTGATGTCAGGTGGGTCGAGCCGGTGTTCGGCGGCGCCGGCGTCCCGCTTCACCCCAATGCCGCCGGCATGCAGGGCATGGCCTCAGCCGTCCTGGCCACCGTTCGAGCACAAGGCCGCAAGTGATCTGAGGGTGCACCCTCCCCGGCGTCCGAGTGTCGGTCCACCGACCGCACTCGAGGAGCCACAGATCAGACGATCGCGATCGGGTTGATGGGCGAGCCGGTCGCAGCAGGCAGCCGCAGCGGAGCGATCACGCAGAGAAACGACCAGCGGTGCGACTCCTCGCACAGCGGGACGAGGTCCTCGAACCGCAGATAGTCGAGTAACTGCACGCCCATCGCGTTGATAGCGAGGACGTGTACCGGGAATGCCACGCCTTCCGTCGTGCTCGGCGCGGTGTCGCTGTTGCCGTCGCTTCCGAGGACCGCGACCTCCCGGTCGGAGACGAACTCCATGGCCGTTGGGTGCAGCCCGGCGCGCGTGCTTGCGGCGTCCCAAGGTCCGAGCTCGGTCCGCCTCCGGCTGTGACCCACTCGCACGAACAGGAGATCGCCCCGCGTGACCCGGAGCCCCTCATCGCGTTCGGCGGCGACGAGGTCGTCGACGGTCACGGAATCGCCGGGCTCCAGCCATGAGACGCCGCGGACGCGTGGGATGTCGAGGAGGACACCCCGACCCACGATGCCGTCGTGCGCGGTCTCGATCGTGAGCGCCGAAGCACCGGTCGGTGTCAGTGTCTCGACGTCGATGCCGTTGTAGAGCTTGTCGTCGTAGATGACATGGCACAGGGCGTCGATGTGACTGTCGGCGTCGCCGTGCACGTTCATCCTGAAACGGTCTGCGCCGAACTCGAGCCCTGGGACCCGGATACGGTCGGCCGCGTAGCCGATCATCTCGTGCTGGAGGGGATGGGGGTTGTCAGGCGCGGGAACGTTCTCGATCGGCCGCGCCAGCGAAACCGTCCGCCCGGTCCGAACGTCTGCGGCGGCGGCGAGCACCTCGGCGGGCGTGATGTTGTCGAGCGCGCCACGGCGATCGTCGGCCCCGCGACTCGTTGCCTCCGCGAGGCGGTGATACAGATCGCGGAACTCTGCGGCGCTGAGGGATGTACTCACAGGATCCTCATGTTCGACGGAGTAGAGGTGCCGGCACAACCGGTGTCGTGCCGAAGGTATGGGAGGACGAGATGGCAGGGATCGCGGCAAAGAGCTTCGACACCCCGGACGAGCGTCGGGCTCCGGACAAGACGCAGGTCGAGGTCGTCGACCTCGGCTCCGTGAAGGCGGCTCGGATGACCCTGCTGCCGGGGTGGCGATGGTCGGAGTGCATCAAGCCGGTGGCTGGGACCGAGAGCTGCCAAGTGCATCACGTCGGAACGGTCGCGTCCGGGCAGCTCCACGTCGAGCACGAGGACGGATCGTCGACCGACATGGGCCCCGGCGACGCCTATGTGATCGAGCCGGGCCACGACGCGTGGGTCGTCGGCTCCGAGCCGTTCGTCGGGTACGAGTTCGACAGCCAGGCTGCTCAGTCCTACGCGCAAACCTGACGAGTCGGGTCACGCGCCCGAGCCCTACTGCTGCTGCCCGGCGCCGAAGGGGTCGGGCGCGTCACGCTCCAGCTCCCAAGGGGTCGCCGGGTCGCGGTCGGACTCGTCGACCGGCTGCTTGAACAGCGCAAGGTACGCGTAGCCCTTGATGTTGCTCGTGAACGTCCCGGTCATCGGCGTCGCCTCGTAGGAGACCAACTCCCAGCCCGCGGAACCGAGGTTGTTGAGCCGCTGGTTGAGACGGGTCAGCTCCCTGGCTTGACGCTTCCTGCGCCACCAACGCTCCGGGATGTTCAGCGCCTCGACGTGGTACGACCACCGTGTCATCTCTCCCGATCGTACGGCGGCCGTGACGGCTCTTCGCGCATGGCCATGCCCCCGTGTGGCGGGCGAGGCGGCGAAGGTCTCTAGGCTCGGCGACTACCCCGAGTTCCGGATGGAGAAGTCACGATGCAGCTCAGCACTCGCAATCAGCTCCGCGCCACCGTCCAAGAGGTCGAGGAAGGCTCGGTCATGGCGACGGTCAAGGTCGCGCTCGGTGACGGACAGACGATCACCGCCGCCATCACCCGCGAGGCGGTGCAGGATCTCGCGCTGGCGGCGGGGGATCCGGTGACGGTGCTCGTGAAGGCGACCGAGGTCATGCTGGGCAAGGAGTGACCCTCGTGCCATCCGCGCGGAACGTGACCGCGCCCGACGGTGCGTCTATCGCCTACGAGGTCGCGGGGGAGGGGCCGCCCATCGTCCTGGTGCACGGCATCACGGAGTCCCGGCGCTCCTGGGACCCGCTGATCGCGCCCCTCGCCGGCGAGCACGAAGTCGTCACCGTCGATCTCCGGGGACACGGCGAATCGGAGCGCCGCGCCCCCTACGACGTGCTGACGATGGCCGCCGACGTGCGCGCGGTCGTAGACGCGGCAGGCGCGGCGGAACCGCTCGTCGTCGGGCATTCCCTCGGTGGCGCGGTCGCGAGCGTGTACGCGGCGGCGAACCCCGTCCGGGGCGTCGTCGATGTGGACCAGCCGCTCGAGATCAGCGGCTTCAAGGCGCTGCTTGAGCCGCTCGAGCCGATGCTGCGCGGTGACGAAGCGACGTTCCGGTCGCTCATCGACCAGATGTTCGAATCTCTGTACGGACCGCTCTCGACGGAGGAACGCGCCCGGATCGAGTCGCACGGTCATCCCGAGCAGGACGTCGTGCTCGGCGCGTGGGAGTTCGTTCTCACGGCCACGCCCGAGGAGGCGGACGAGCTGATCCGGTCGACGGCGAGCTCGATCACCGAGCCGTACCTCGCGCTTCACGGCATCGACCCGGGTGAGGCATACGTCGCCTGGCTGAAGGACGTCGTGCCCAGCGCGACGTTCGAGCTCTGGCCGGATCTCGGCCACTATCCACACCTCGTCGACCCCGACCGGTTCCTGCAGCGCGTGAGCGACTTCGAGGCGAGCTGAGCGGTCGGAGCTAGGCCGTCTCCGAGTGCGGGGCGTCCACCGGCTTCGATTCGGGGGAGCCGCGCTGGCGGAGCCACACCGAGAACAGGACGATGGAGCCGACCGCGAGGAACTCGCTCTGCCAGTTCTGGAACGACTCGTACCAGAATTGAGACGTCCGCGCATACTCGACGGCGGTGACGGGTTGTTCCCCGTGTTCCTTTTGCTCCGAGCTGAACGCGCGCGCGCCGGTGACGGCGTGGAGCGAGAGCGAGGTGAGGAACAGGATCAGGAAGACGATGAACAGAGAGTTCTCGTACAGGCGTAGCCACAGGCCGCCCCGCCGAACCGGCCACGGGACGTTCTTGCGAAGGTCGGCCTTCCGGGGATCGCGATCGAAGTCCTCCGACCTCGCGCCAGGACGCTTGGACTCCGACGACCCCTTCTGGACGAGGAACACGGTGAGGACGACGTACCCCGCCATCTGCAGGTACTCGCTCTCCCAGTTCTCGGTCAGCGCCTCCCAGAACGCGCCGCTGGTCGCGTACTCACCCAACGAGAGCTCTGGCTGGCGGTGCTCCTTCTGGTCGGCGTTGTGCTGCCGGTACCCGGTGAGCAACAGGCCGACGATGAAGATCGCCGCCAGCCCAAAGCACACGAGCGACAGGCTGTGGTTGCGAAGGGAGCGACGCGTCGTGTCGGGGCCGCGTACCTCGCCCTTCGTGAAAGCCATGCGGCACTCCTACCCGGCTCGCGCAACACCGAAATCCCACCGAGAGCCGGTCCTAGGCCACTACGCGCGTCGTTCGGTAGCCTGCCGCCATGGCAGCCAGGCGCTTTCCGCGGGGCGGCGTCGCGAGCCCGCACTACCTCGCGTCGGCCGCCGGGCTCACGGCGCTGGCTCGCGGTGGAAACGCCGTCGACGCCGCCATCGCCGCCAATCTCGCGCTCGGGGTCGTCGCGCCCTACCTGTGCGGCTACGGCGGTGACCTGTTCGCAATCGTGTGGGACGGTGAGCTGCACGGCTACCTCGGGTCGGGCCGCTCGCCGGCCGCGGCGACGATCGACGCCGTCCGCGATCGCGCCGGGTCGGACACGATGCCCGTGCTCGGCCCGCACGCGGTCACCGTGCCGGGCGGCGTCGCGGGATGGTTCGACCTGCTCGAGCGGTGGGGGACCCGGTCCTTCGGCAACCTGGCGGAGCCGGCGGTCGCCTACGCCCGTGACGGCTTCGAGCTCACGCCCACGGGTGCGCTCTACCTCGGCGGTTCGGTCGCGTTGTACGAGGAGTTCGGCGCGCTGCAATCGGTGTACGCGGGTGTCGAAGCGGGGGACGTGCTCCGCCAGCCCGCCCTGGCGCGGACGATCGAGACGCTCGCTGCCGACGGGCCCGGGGCGTACTACCGGGGACCGATCGCCGATGCGATCACGGCGGCGCACCGGGCGCACGGCGGGGTGCTGGCCTCCCAGGACCTCGCCGTGCACCGCGGCCGGTGGGCGGCGCCGCTGCACGCCCGGTACCGGGCCGTCGAGATCGCCGAGCTCCCTCCGCCCACGCAGGGCGTCACCGCACTCGAGGCGCTCCGCATCCTCGACGGGTCCGCGCTCCCGGAGGACGGTCCCGACCGTCACCACCTGTTGATCGAGGCCACCAAGCTCGCGCTGCAGGATCGCGACGACTACGTCTCCGACCCGGATGCCATGACCGTGGCGCCCGAGGACATGTTCGGCGACGAGTGGACGGCGGAGCGTCGATCGCGCATCGACACGCGTCGGGCCACGGTGCCGCAGCCGGGCGTCGCGCACGTCGGCGGCACCGCCTATCTGTGCGCGGCCGACGCCGACGGGCTGATCGTGAGCCTCATCCAGTCGAACTTCTTGTCGTTCGGCTCCGGGGTGCACGTCGAGGAGTGGGGGATCAACCTCAACAACCGTGGCTCGTCCTTCACGCTCGACGCGAGCGCGGCCAACGCGCTGGCACCGGGCAAGTTGCCCATGCACACGCTCATCCCGGCGATGGCGATGCGCGACGGCGCGCCGTGGTTCGCGTTCGGGTCCATGGGCGGCGATTCGCAGGCGCAGATCCAGGTGCAGCTCCTCGCCCGTCTCGTCGACGACGGCGCCGACCCGCAGGACGCCCTCGACGCGCCTCGTTGGTGCATCGACCCGTCGTCGTGGACGCTGCGTGCCGAACGCGGCTTCTCGCCCGATTGGTTCGACGCGCTCCGTGCGCGCGGGCACGACCCCCAGCGTGCGCCCCGCGTCGACGCGGGGATGGGACACGCACATGCCATCCAGCGCACCCGCGGCGGCTACGCGGTCGCCACCGAGCCGCGCGCCGAAGGCGCGGCGTTGGGCTTGTGAGCGGCGGCGTTACCCTTGTGCACGTGAGCGCGTCGTGAAGGACGTCCTGGACGACATCGACCGCTGGCGATCCGAGGGGCATCGGGTGGCGGTGGCGCGACTCGTCGGCGTCGAAGGGTCTGGGCCGCGCGAGCCCGGCGCGACGATGGTCGTGAACGACGCCGGTGAGGTCGCGGGGTCGGTCTCCGGCGGTTGCGTGGAGGGGGCGGTGGTCACCGAGGCGCTCGCCGTGCTCGAGGGACGGCGGGAGCGCGGGGTGATCTCGTTCGGATACTCCGA
>DATFVT010000305.1:0-4558 GCA_035260105.1 Acidimicrobiia bacterium | reverse complement strand
ATTCCCGGGGCCGAGTGAAATCCGGGGTGCCGGCGACGGGTCAGCCGGTGAACTTCGGCTCGGCGTCGACCGCCACTGGCGCGGCCGGTTCGGTGGTGCTCGTCGCCGGGCTTTCGGCATCGGTGCCACCGACCTCGATCGTCGTCGAGGTCGAGGTCTCGTGGCAGACCTTGGTGACCTTGGCCGTGTCACTCTTGCCGCCCCCGTCGATCGTCCACGACGCGAACGCGGAGATGTCGAGGCTGCCGGTCGCCGTGGTCAGGTCGGAGATCGACACGGTCGCGGTGCCCGACGGGCCCGTGAAGGACGTGGTCCTGGTGCCCTCGGTGCCGTCGACCTCGACGTGGAAGGTGATCGTCGACGGCGACTGCGGGAAGCTCTTCAACTCCACCGACGCCTGGTCGCAGGTGACGTCGGGGGGGCCGACCGCCTCGTGCGCCGCCGCCGGTAGCGCCGTCCCGACCACCGTGGCCGTCGCCATCGCTGCCCCTACGAGCGCTGCCGCGCCCCAACGTGCCTTCATCGGCATTCCTCCCGGTTCGCGGCGGTTCTTCTACACCGCGCCCGACTTGCGTGTAAAGCAGGAATCGGGAAAAATGCGCGGAATTACCGTTCCGCGCCGGCGGAGGGCCTGCGGGCGACGTTCTCGTGCCGAGGACGTGCGTCAGGAGCCGGGTGTCGGTGCCTTGGCGATCTCGGCGAGGAACTCGTCGTTGCTCTTCGTCGTGCGGATCTTGTCGATGAGCAGCTCGAGGCCCTTGCCCTCCTCGAGGGCGTTGAGCACCCGGCGGAGCTTCCAGACCTGCTGGAGCTGGTTCCGGTCGAACAGCAGCTCCTCGTGGCGGGTGCTCGACTGCTCGACGTCGATCGACGGGTAGATCCGCCGCTCGGACAGCCGGCGGTCGAGGCGCAGCTCCATGTTGCCGGTGCCCTTGAACTCCTCGAAGATCACCTCGTCCATGCGACTGCCCGTCTCGATGAGGGCTGTCGCCACGATCGTGAGCGATCCACCCTCTTCGATGTTCCGGGCCGCTCCGAAGAACCGCTTCGGCGGGTAGAGCGCGGTCGAGTCGACACCACCCGACAGGATCCGGCCGGACGCGGGCGCCGACAGGTTGTAGGCGCGGGCGAGCCGCGTGATGCCGTCGAGGATGATGACGACGTCCTTCCCCATCTCGACGAGCCGCTTCGCGCGCTCGATCGTGAGCTCGGCGACCTGGGTGTGCTCGTCGGACGGCCGGTCGAAGGTGCTGGCGACGACCTCGCCGTTCTTGACGTGACGGCGCATGTCGGTCACCTCTTCGGGCCGCTCGTCCACGAGCAGGACCATGAGGTGCACCTCGGGGTTGTTGCGTTCGACCGAGTACACGATCTGCTTGAGGATCGTCGTCTTGCCCGCCTTCGGCGGCGAGACGATCAGCCCGCGCTGACCCTTCCCGATCGGCGAGATGAGGTCGACGATCCGCCCCGTGATGTTGGACGGGTCGTCGGGCATCTCGAGACGGAGCTTCGAGTCCGGGAACAGCGGAGTGAGGTCCTCGAACTTCGACCGCTCTCGGGCGGCCTCGGTCGGCATGCCGTTGACCTCGTCGACGCGCAGCAGCGCCGGGTACTTCTCGTTGCTCGCCTGCGGACGCGCGTACCCCTTGAGGTAGTCGCCCTTGCGGAGCGCGAAGCGACGGACCTGCGACGCCGAGACGTACACGTCCTTCGCCCCGGGGAGGTAGCTCGTCGCCCGGAGGAACCCGTACCCCTCGTCCCGGAGGTCGAGGAGGCCCTCGGTCTCGACGGGCTCGCCCTGGAACTCGCGCGACTCGCCGTCCTGCTGGCGGTCGCGACCCCGGCGCCGGCGGCGACGCCGGTTGCCCTCGCCGTACGACTGGCGCTCGTCTTCCGCCTCGATGCGCGGCCCGCCGCGCCCGCCGCCGTCGCGCCCGGTGGGCTCGGCGCGCGTCTCCGTGGCGGCCGCCCCGGTCGACGCCGCCTCCCCGCCGCCGTTGCTGGCCGCCGAGTCCGCGGTGCCGGCCGCGGACGAGCCCGCATCGGATCGCGAGACCGGACGCGGCTCGTCGGAACCGGAGCCGTCGCCTGCGGCCGCGATCGCCTCCTCTTCGGCGGCGAGGTCGGCCATCGGGTCGTCGCTCTCCGACGTACGGCGGGACCGGACCCGCTTCGGGCGCCCGCCGCCGTCGGAACCGCCGGAGGCGGCCGACGTGTCGCCGGCGTCGGCCTGGCCGTCGGCGGCGCCGAGGATGGCGTCGATCAGGTCGGCCTTCTTCATGCGCGTCGCGGCGCGGACTCCCATCGCACCGGCGATCTGGTGGAGCTCCTCACGGTCCTTTCCGTCCAGGACCGATCGGTCGAGCCCTTGGTCACTCATGGGGGGAAACTCCTCGTACTGGTGGTGGCACCTGCCCTGGAATTGCACGCGGCTTTGACACTCGACTCAGAACTCCTTGGGGCTCTGGTCCATCGGAAGAAAACCAGTGACAATGCCGGCCCGCTGATCGACAACGGGACGAAACCGATGTCGCCTCACGCGGGAGCAATGCCCCGGTGGGGGGCGACGGGTGCCGGAACGGGATTCGGGACCGAAGCGTCTCCGGGGATCACCGAACCGGTAGAAGGAAACCTACCTTCTCGGTGTTCAACCCGCAAGTATCGCCTTGTATTCCGCCGTGTCAGGCCGGGGCCACGAGCCGGAGCATGAGCTCGTGCGCGACGACCGGCTCGACGCCCGCCACACCGCGTTCCGTGTACTCCCCGCCCGCTCCGTCCCGCGTCGAGTCGAACAGAAGGTACGGGACGGGGTCAGAGGTGTGCGTCTTGAGCGCACACGGTGTCGCATGGTCGGGCATCAGCAGGAGCCGATACGCCGTTCCCGACGCCTCGAGCGCGTCGACGAGCGGCCCGATGACGTCGCGGTCCCACCGCTCGAGCGCCACCACCTTCTCGCCGACGTTGCCCTGGTGCGCAGCTTCGTCGGTGGCTTCGACGTGCAGGAGGAAGAAGTCTCGGTCCTTCAGTGATGCGAGCGCGGCGTCGCGCTGCGCGGCGTAGTCGTTGTCGAATCCCGCCGTGGCGCCCGGCACGTCGAGGACCTCGAGGCCGGTCAGCGCGCCCAGGCCGCGCACGAGGTCGACCGCCGACGTCAACCGGCCCTCGACCCCGTAGCGCGGCGCGAACGGTGGGAGCTCGGGGCGCACGCCTTGACCCCACAACCAGATCTGCGTCGCGATCGAGCCGACCTCGGCTGCCTCTTCGGCGACGACGGGCCTCGACGCATCCATGAGGGCGTCGAGCTTCTCGGCTGCCGCGCCGACCGGGAAGACGGCGGTCTTCCCGGTGAGGTCGTGCGGCGGGATGCACACCGCGTCGCCGAGCTCCCGCGGCACGACGCAAAGGTGCCGGTATTCGACGCCCGGAAAGAATCGGACGCCGTCACGCCCGGCGCCGAGGGCGGCGTCGAGCGCGGCGATGATCGGCGCACTCTGGTCGCTCGTGGGATGGCCGCCGGCGAAGTCGACCATCGTCGGCGGGACGGCGTCGTCGAGTGTGACGAGGTTGCACCGGAACGCGACGTCGTTGGACCCGAGCTCGACACCCATCGCCGCCGCTTCGATCGGCGCCCGCCCGGTGTGGAAGCACGCGGGGTCGTATCCGAGGATCGCCATGTTGCCGACGTCGCTGCCCGGTGGAAGGCCGTCGGGGATCACAGCCGCCCGACCGACCTCGCTGCGAGCCGCGAGGCGCGTCAGTGCCGGCATCGACGCCGCCTCGAGCGGCGTCCTGTCGTCGAGCTCGGCGAGGGGCTCGTCCGCGCATCCGTCGGGCACGAGCACCACGTACTTCACGATCCTCCTTGGCGCCGTCGCAAGCTCCGGCTTTGCGGAAACGGTCGGCAGAGCCGCCGTCTCCGCGGATAGAGGGTAGGCGCGGCCACATTCGCGTCCCGACCGGATAGCGTCCCGCCCACCATGACCACCCCGCGGGGGTCCAACCGGTCGTTCGCCGCGCTCGTCGCGATGCTCGCCGCGACCGCACTGGTCGTCGCCGCGTGCAGCGACGACGGTGGCAACAACGGCGGCGGCGGCGGTCGGAGCGCGGGTGCCTCGGCCTCGACCGGCGGTGGGAACGCTCGCATCAAGCTGACGCCGGTCGCCAGCGTCGACGACCCCACCGCGTTCACGACGCGGGCGGGCGATCGCGCGCTGTACGTGACCGAGCAGGTGGGACGGGTACGGGCGATCCGGAACGGCGCGCTCGATCCGCAGCCCGTGGTCGACATCACCGACCAGGTCGGCAGCGGAGGCGAGCGCGGTCTCCTCGGCATCGCGTTTTCGCCCGACGGCTCGAAGCTGTACCTCTATTACACGAACCGGGACGGTGACATCCGCGTCGACGAGTACGCGATGTCGGGGAACACGGTGAACGCCGGCTCGCGCCGTCAGGTCCTCGCCGTGGACCATCCGCCGGCGCCGAACCACAACGGCGGCCAGCTGAGCTTCGGCCCCGACGGCAAGCTGTACATGGGGCTCGGTGACGGCGGCGCGGCCGG
>DATFVT010000304.1:0-4722 GCA_035260105.1 Acidimicrobiia bacterium | reverse complement strand
GCGGCCAGATGCCGGTGACGTCGCCGATCGCGAAGAGCCGCTCCCCGGCGCGCAGATGGTCGTCGACCGGGATCCCTTTCGGGTTCGCCTCCACGCCGACCGTCTCGAGGCCGATCCCCTCGACCCGGGGCCGCCGACCGGTGGCCACGAGCAGGTGGTCGCCACGCACGTCCGCCCCGTCCTCGAGTTGCAGGACGTACTCGTCACCCTCTTTCCGCGCCTCGGTCGCGTGCGTCCCGAGGATCAGCTCGATGCCGTCCCGGCGCAGCGCCTCGCCGAGCCCCTCGCCGAGCGGCGCGGCCTCGCGGGGAAGCAGGCGGCCGCTCCCCTCGACGATCACCGCTTCGCCACCGAGGCGCCGCACGACCTGCGCCATCTCGACCCCGACCGGCCCGCCGCCCAGGATCATCAGGCGGCGCGGGACCGCCTTCATGCCGGTCGCCTCGCGGTTGGTCCACACGCCTTCGAGCTCTCGCAGCCCCGGGACCGGGGGCACGATCGGATCGGCGCCGGCCGCCACGACGACGTGGTCGGCCGTGTAGCGCTCGCCGTTCACATCGATGGCGCCGGTGCCGGCGAGCTTGCCCGTGCCGCGCAGCAGTGCGATGCCCCGGCTCTCCAGCCATCGCTGCTGGCCGGCGTCGGAGTAGTTCGACACCATGAAGTCCCGCCACGCCAGCACGTCCTCGACGTCGACCTGCGCTTCCGCGCCCGCCTGGAGCGCCGCGTGCACCGCCTCACCCGGTCGCAGCAGTGACTTGGACGGGATGCAGGCGTAATACGAGCACTCGCCGCCGACCAGCTCCCGCTCGACGACCGCGACGCGCAGCCCCCGCGCCGCCAACGCGGCCGCGCAGTGCTCGCCGGGTGCCCCGCCTCCCAACACGATGACGTCGTAGTCGCTCACGTGGGCAACTCCGCGCCGGACTGCTCTGCGACCATGTATGCGGCGTACCAGTCGGGCCAGTTGTCGTCTCGCTGCCCGATCCGCTTCTCGTGCTCGCCGTGAGCGAGAGATGCGCGCCGCATCGCGTTCGCCAGGTCGCTGGTGGAGCCGTACGACGTCTCGGTCGCGTCGACGCGCCCGGGAAGGCGCGTCGTGATCTCCTGTATCAGCCACTCGTTGCCGTCGGGATCCTTGAACGTCGCGCGCGACAGGTAGCTGCGACGCTCGGGATCCGGACCGCTCTCCGGTCCGTTCGGTCCGAGGTGGAAGACTTCTCCGACGTCGGCGCCGGCCGCGACCAGGGCGTCGCGGGCGGCCAGGATGTCGGAGACGACGAGATACGCCTTGCCCGAACCGGGCGCGGCCGACGTGAGCGTCGGGCCGAACTGGACCGAGCAGTTGGACCCGTGCGGCGTGACCTGGACCACGCCCGGCGGCGTCACGTCCTGCCGCCACCCGAGGCCCTTGTAGAACTCCGTCGCACGGTCGACGTCGGAGACGGGGATCACGACAACCTCGAGCTTCTCGTCCATGCCCGCCGTCGGCGCACCGGTCCCACCCGTACTCGTCGTCTCGGTGCTGCTCATGGCCTGCCTCCTCGGCTCGCGTCTGTCCGTGAGCTTTGCAGGAAGCCTGAGACCCGACAATGCAAGGGAGGTTCTCGCATCGTTCGCCGGTCTGCGACAATTTCTGCTCACGAAACCGGAGGAACCGGATGCCATGGTTTCCTGACTTCGCCAATGCCGCGGAGCTGGCGCGCCGGGAGGACCGCGCCGTCGGTCAGGCCGACCCGATCGTTCCGTACTTCCGGGCGCTGAACGAGGGCGACCCCCGCCCGTTGGAGAACGTGTGGCCCGGTGAGGTGTTGATCCACGATCCGCGCGCGGGTGAGGTGCGCGGGCACCGGCAGCTGCGACACTTCGTCAAGCGCAACCTGTCCTGGCTGGCCGGATACCACGCCCGGATCGAGACGACGGGTTCGACGAAGGTCGGGAGAACGGCCGTGATGGAGCTGCTCGCCCATATGGACGTCGACGGGCGCGAGGTGGCCTGGCCGGTGGCGGTCGTCGCCGAGTCCCCCGACGACCTGTCGGTGGTGTTCCGCACGTATCTCACCCAATGGCCGATCCTCGGGACGTACCACGTCCGGGCCTCCTTCCTCGACCCCGCGCCCGCACCGCCTGGTGATGTCGTCGGCCGCTACTACGCCGCGGTCGGCGCCGGCGACGTCGACGCGGTCGTGGGCACCTTCAGCCCGGACGGGTACTTCCGCGAGCCCGTCGGACCGGACGCCGTCCACCGCGGCCAGTCGGAGCTGCGCTCGTACTTCGCGGGGTCCTTCAGCGCCGGCGGCGGCATCGGGCTGCAGCCGTGCATCGTGACGGACGACGGCGTGCACTGTGCCGTGGAGCACAACTGCGTCCGGTGGGGCGACCACGAGCTGCCGTCCCAGGCGGGAATCGGCATCTACGAGCGCAACCCGGACGGATTGCTCTCTGCGGCCCGCGTCTACGACGACGTAGAGCCGCCCGTCCAACGCAGGTAAGGCCTACTTCTTGCTCTTTCGATTCAGCGCGACGGCTTCACGAACGAGCTTCTCGAGCGCGCCTTCGTTGATCTTGTCGTCCTCCTTGATGTCGATGGCACGCCGGACCTTCCCCTCGAGGCTGGCGTTGAACAGACGCGAAGGATCCTTCAAGGAAGCACCCTTGAAGAACGTCAGCTTGACCGCGTTCTTGTAGGCCTCACCGGTACAGATGCCCCCGTTGTCGGACCACACCGGCGTCCCGGGGCTCGTGGCCTTCGCCCACTTCCACTCCTCGACGACGTCGGGGTCCGCTCGCTTGATGATCTTCCGCACCCGGCCGAGCGTCTTGCCGCGCCAGTCGCCCAGCTCCTGGATCCTCGCGTCGATCTTCTTCGAGGCATGCGTCTTGTCATTTGCCATTGGTCATCCCCTACGCAGTTGCGCGCGGCTCCGTTGGCCGCGAATCTCGTTCCAGGCTAGGAGGGCAGTTCCGTGGTGACGCCATCGCTCGAGACCGACTACCTCGTCGTGGGCGCGGGGGCGGCGGGCATGGCCTTCACGGACGCGCTGATCGACCACGCGGATGTGCACGTCACGGTCGTCGACCGTCGCCACGCGGCCGGCGGGCACTGGCTCGATGCGTATCCGTTCGTCCAGTTGCATCAGGCGTCCGTGTTCTACGGCGTCGCGTCCACCGTTCTGGGGAGCGGCGCCGTGCAGGCGAGCGGGCCGGAGGCGGGACTTCAGGAACGGGCTCGCCAGTCGGAGATCCAGGCGTACTACGACGACATCCTGCACCGCCGCTTCCTCGGGTCGGGACGGGTGACGTTCCTCGGGGGAAACGAGTACCACGCCGAAGGCTCGTCGCATGTCGTGACGTCCCTGGTGTCGGGAGAGACCGTGCCGGTGGACGTGCGACGCCGAATCGTCGACGCCACGTACCTGTCGCCGACGATTCCCGCGACGACGCCTCCGCCGTTCGAGGTCGCCGACGACGCCGATGTCGCACCCATCAACGAGCTCGCCCGGTTGACCGCGGCGGCGAAGAGCTACGTGATCATCGGCTCCGGCAAATCCGCCACCGACGGGATCGTGTGGCTCTTGCTCAACGGGGTGCCGCCCGACCGCATCGTCTGGGTGCGCCCGCGCGATCCGTGGATGCTCAACCGCGCCGTCGTCCAGCCCGACCCCGTAGTGGGGCTCGGCCTCGCCGGCGACACCATGGCGGCGGCCGCCGCGGCCGAGTCGCTCGACGACTTGTTCCTGCACCTCGAAGCCTCGGGCGTGATGCTTCGGATCGACACGGACGTCATGCCCACGATGGCCAAGACGCCGACCCTGGCCGCGTGGGAGCTCGATCTCCTCCGCACCATCGAGAACGTCGTTCGTCTCGGGCACATCAAGCGCGTGACTCGGCGCGAGATCGTCCTCGAGGGAGGCTCGGTCCCGTTGGCACCGGGCTCGCTCGTGGTGCACTGCGCCGCCTCCGGACTCCAGTACCCACCCTTGGTGCCCGTCTGGGGCCCGGACACGATCCGGCTCCAGACGATCCGGGTCGGCTTCCCGTGCTTCTGCGCGGCGCTGGCCGGCTACGTGGAGGCAACCCGCGACGACGACCGGGAGCGCAACCGACTGTGCCCGCCGAACACCCTCCCCGACAGCACGACCAGCTGGGCGCGCATGCAGGTGCGCGGAACCATCGCGACGCGCACCTACGGCGCGGAGCCCGACATCGCCGCCTGGGCGAACGGCTGCGCCTTGAACCCGGCGCGCGTCGACCCCTCGCAACGCGACGACCCCGCGGTGCAGGCCGCCACCGCCCTTGTGGCCGAGCACGCCGAGCGCGGCCTCGCCCGGATGGCCGAGCTCGCCGGCGAGCCGCTGCACAGAGTCAATCCGTGAACAGCAGCTTCTCTGTCAGCTTGAGGTTCGAGTGAGCAGCGCGGACTGCTATCTGCCGGTGCGCTCGCGGTGCTTGCACCCTGGCCAGCAGCAGGGCCGCCGCTGGCCTTCCTCCAGCTCCTCCTGGGTCCGGCGAATGCGGCGTGCTCGCGTCATCTCCTGCTTGGCATCCTCGACCCAGCAGATGAACTCGTTGCGGGCCAGCGGCGTGATGTCCTTCCAGGCATCGAGCGCCGTGGCGTTGGTGATCAGCGCGCTGCGCAGGTCCTCGGGAAGGTGGTGCACCACGCCACCGGGTACTCGCGAGCTGCTCACAAGTCCACGGTAGTGGGCAGGAGAGTCCTGC
>DATFVT010000303.1:0-10487 GCA_035260105.1 Acidimicrobiia bacterium | reverse complement strand
GGTTCGCTACGACCGGCCAGCACGAGCTGCGAGCCCGGCGGCATCTCGTCCGCCAGCCGCTCGAGCGCCGCGATCGATCGCGGCTCGTGGAGCATGTGGACGTCGTCGATCAACAGAGCGAACGGCAGCGACCGGTCGGCGAGGACGTTGCCGAGGCGCGGCAGGCGGATGCTCGCGACGTCCGCTTCCGACATCGCCAACGCGGCGAACGTCTGCGGATCGAGCGGCTCGACGGAGTCGAGCGCCAAGGTGAGGTAGGTAAGGAAGGCCGACGGGTCGTTGTCCTCGTCGGTGATCGTGAGCCACGCGAACGGCCGCTCGGCTTCGACCGTCATCTGGCTGAGAAGCGTCGTCTTGCCGTAGCCCGGCGGCGCCACGACCAGCGTCACCGTCGCCTGGCTGTCGCGGAGACGCGTCAAGAGGTCCGGGCGAGAGACGACGCCCGCACGCAACTCGGGCCGGCGCAACTTGATCTCGCTCGGCACGAAGTGGAGGACTCCTTCGAGGAGCCCTTCCTTCGATACGCCGCTTCTCGACGCAGCCTTCGTATTTCGACCTGCCACTCCGAACAGCGTGACTGGTTGGAGCACACTGAGTAAAGGCCGGGAGGCCCCGAGCCGGTGAACGTTCGGTAGCGCTAGTCGGTGGGGATGAGCTCGAGCTGCTCGAGCAGCGAGACTTCGTCCCAATATTGGCGGAAAGCCCGAATGCGGTCGCCCTCGAAGTCGGCGACGGTGACGCCGCGCAACGTGAATCGTCCGCCGGTGGGCTCGATCACCACGTCCTCGTCGATGACGAGCGGCCCGGAATGGGTCGCGGTCGCGGTCCACTCCACACACGCCTGGTCGGCCCCCACGTCGAGCGGCGTCACGTCGAGGTCGATTTCTGAGAACGCCTCCTGACGGTCTTCGAGCTCGACCGCCAACTCGGCCGCCGACGATACGGTCATCACCGGCGACCAACCCTGCACGTCGTCGGCGTACAGCTCGCGCACCACCCGACTGTCGCCCGTCACCGATGCCTCGATCGCCTGCACCAGCACGGCCGCCCGATCGGCACTGGATCCCATCACTCCTCCCGTCACCCGGAGCGAACGCTCAAATCCCCAGGAGCTTCGACTTGGCCGCCGAGAACTCCTCGTCGTTCAACGCACCCGACTCGTGCAGCTTGGCGAGCCGCTCGAGCTCGGCCGTCGAATCGCCCGCTGCGGGCGCCGCTGGGGCCGGCGCCGCGGGCGCCGGCGCGGCCTGGGTCTGCGCGTAGGCGGCCTGCGCCTGGTCGTTGTACTCGTTCTGCTGCTGCCGACGCTGACCGGCCTTGTATGCCACCCCTGCCGTCGCCGCTCCGGCGGCCACTCGCATCAGCGGGCGCCGCGGTCGAAAACCGAGTCCCATCGTTGCCTCCTCGTCCGCGCCGCTCCTCGGAGCGCGTGTGCCCGGACCATACGGAGCACACGGACCGGCGTCATCATCCCCGGGGGATGAAGCGGTTGCTCCGGCTCCTCGGGGCGACGACGCCCGCCGGTCGGTACGCTCGAAGCGAGTCCGCCTTCGGCGCCGGACCGGGATACGGAGCCGAGAGGAGCACGATCATGGACGAGCAGCTCGTCGGGACCGTGACGCACTACTTCGGGCAGCCGCACGTCGCGATCGTGGAGGTCAGCAACGGTGTGCTGCACGTCGGCGACACGATACGGATCGCCGGTGCGCACTCCGATTTCACGCAGAAGATCCAGTCGATGGAGCTGGAGCACGCCTCGGTGGAGTCCGCGGAGGCCGGCGACAGCGTCGGCGTGCAGGTCTCCGAACGCGCCCGGGAGCACGACCGCGTCTACCTGGTGACCGGGAGCTGACCGGCGACTGACCTGCCGTACGATCCGGTCGTGCCCGAGCCGGAGATCGACATCCAGTCGGTCGTCGACGAGACGATCGAGTTCGTCAGCGTGCGAGCGGATGGCGACGGCTGGGTGGGCGATGCGCCCGACTGGTTCGGTGAGCGGCTGTTCGGCGGGTTCGTGGTCTCCCAGTCTGTTCACGCCGTCACGCGCACGGCCCCGGACGGCGTCCGCATTCATTCGCTCCACGGGTATTTTCTCCGGCCCGTGCTCGCCGGCAAGCAACTGTCGTACCGGGTCTCCCCGCTCCGGGAGGGCCGCACGTTCGTGATGCGGCAGCTCGAGGCCGTACAGGACGGCGCGCCCGTCTTCACGATGATGTGCTCGTTCACGGCCGACACAGACGGCTACGAATACGAGCTCCCGATCGACCGCGACGTACCCGACCCCGACGGTCTCGAAGCGAGCGTCGGGCCCGGACCGTGGACCGCCGCCCACCTGGGACCGACGCCCGCCGCGCCGGACGGGACGCGCACGTCGACGTATCGCGCCTGGTCCCGCATCCCGACCGAGCTCCCGGACGATCCGCACCTCCACGCCGCGCTCATCGCGTTCGTCACCGACGTCACCGGCACGGGCGGGCGGCCGCTGCACCTCGAGGGTGACGTCACCGGGATGGTGAGCATCGATCACGCCGCTTGGTTCCATCGTCCACTACGAGCTGACCAGTGGCTGTTCTACGACGTCCATTCGTTGGTCAACACCGGCGGTCGCGGCGTGCTGCGGGGCACCATGTACGGCCCCGACCGCCACGTCGCCGTTTCCGTGGCACAGGAGATGCTCCTCCGGCCCTACGGTTGAGCGATGGCCAACGCCAAGGACATCGGCGCACGGATCGTCACCGGCTTCCACCGGGGTGTCTTCCGGATGAGCAACGGTCGGCTCGCGAATCGCGGGTTCGGCATGCCTGTGCTCGAGCTCGTGACGACGGGGCGCAGGACCGGCAAGCGCCGGACGACGATGCTCACCTCGCCGGTCCAGGACGGCGGGAAGGTCGTGCTCGTTGCCTCCTACGGAGGTGACGACCGGCACCCCACGTGGTTCCTGAACCTCCGGGACGACCCCAACGTCGAGATCACGATGAACGGCCGGACCCGGCCCATGCGGGCCCGGATCGCCTCCTCCGAGGAGAGAGCGGAGCTCTGGCCGCGCGTCGTGGACGTGTACCGGGGCTACGGGCAGTACCAGCAGCGTACGGAGCGCGAGATCCCGCTCGTGATCCTCGAGCCTTAGTCCGATGCCCGAGGCCGGCTGCGGGGTGGGGCGGCCGCTCGTCGGTCAAGGTCGCGAGGCGGAGATCCTCGAGTGGGAGGACGGCACCGTCCTGCGGCTGCTGCGGTCGCCCCGTGATGCGCAGCGCGTGCGTCATGAGGAGGCCGCGCTGCGGGCGGCGGCGGCCGCCGGGGTGGCGGTCCCGGCGGTGTACGGCACGACCACGGTGGACGGTCGCCCCGGTCTGGTCATGGACCGGGTCGACGGGCCGGACCTCATCGCGTTGATGGGCCGGCGTCCCTGGACGGTTCCGCGAGCCGCGCGCATCGTCGGAACGACGCAAGCGCGCATGCACGAGGTCGTTGCACCAGCCGAGCTGCCGAGGCTTCGCGAGAACGTGCGCTTCAAGATCGGCGCCGCGACCGAGCTGCCACGCCCGCTCGCGGAGTTCGCCCTCTCCCTGCTCGAGGACTTGCCCGACGGCGATCGCCTGTGTCACGGCGACTTCCATCCCGGCAACGTCCTGCTGGGGCGCGACGGCCCGGCCGTCATCGACTGGACCAACGCGGTGCGGGGCGACCCGGCGGCCGACCTCGCTCGGACGCGGCTACTCCTCAACATGGGCGCGGTGCCCGAGCACATGCCGGTGCTCGTACGGCGCCTGCAGGCGTTCGGGCGCGGGACCTTCTACCGGCGCTACCTCCGCGCCTACGAGGGCGTCCGCGCGATCGACGCGAACCTGGTCGACCGGTGGGAGCCCGTGCGCGCCGCCGATCGGCTCTTCGAAGGCATCCCGGAGGAGCGCTCGGAGCTCACCCAGATCGTCCAGCGCGCGGCCGAGGGCGGGTAGCGGCTAGGCGTCCCGTAGCCACGCTCGCAGCGCGGCGAGGAACGGCTCGCGTCCGTGCCGTTCTCGCCAGGGCTCGTGACCGCACCGTGCGATCTCGACGTAGTCGATCTGCGGGATGCAGGGGCGGAGCGAGTCGCGGATCATCGGGCCGGGGTGCGGGTCCTCGTCGCCGTGGAGCATCAGCACTCGCGCCGCGATGGAGTCGAACGACTGCGGCTCGATCCCTTCCGCCTGCCGCCTGAGGACGTCGCCCCACGTCTCAGCGTGGCCCCTCGCGTCCACGACGAGCGGGTCGGGACCGACGTCCGGCAACAGCTCGAACGACTGTGCCTCCAGGTTGAGCGTGCCGAGCTCTGCGAAGAGACGATCGCGCTCCGCCGCATCAGGGGCTCGTTCGATGGCGGTGCGCAGCGCGCGCTTCCTCTCGAGTCCTTCGGTCCCGAGGTTCGCGTTGATCCGTCTCTCGTACTCGGCCCGGCTGGCGACGTCGTACGTCCCGCACCCGACCAGGGCCAACGTCCTCACGTCGGCTGGATAGCGCGCCGCGTACGACAGCGCGAGCATCGCTCCCCACGAGTGCCCCACGACGGTCGTGGCGCTCGCCGCCACGTCGTGCAGGTCGGTCACGTGGCGCTCGACGGTCAGCGGCGCGTCGCCGCTCCGACGCTGCCGCGGCTCCCACACTTCGAACTCGGGCGCGAGCGGCGCCGCGAGCGCAGCCGCCGACCCGGGGGCGCCCGGGCCTCCGTGCAGGACCACGACCGGCCCGTCCCGACCGGCGTAGGTGCGGACTTCGATCGCCTCCACAGTCGGCAGTCTCGCCCGTGGGAGCGTCCTACGCTCGCGTGCGTGGAACCGGACACGCGGTACGCGCGCAGCGGCGATGCGCACATCGCGTACCAGGTACTCGGGGACAGCGGTCCCGACCTGCTCTATCTCTCCTCGGGGACGATCTCCATCGGATCGATCGACGACGAACCGGGGTACGCACGCTTCCATCAGGACCTGGCGGCGTTCGCCCGCCTGATTCGCATGGACCTGCGAGGCATCGGCTTGTCCGATCCGATCGATCCGTCGGCGCCGCCGTCGATCGAGCAGTGGGTCGGCGACGCGGTGGCGGTCCTGGACGCCGCCGGCTCGGAGCGGGCGGCCCTGTGCGGCGCCGACGACGGGGCATTGGTGGCCATGCTCATGGCGGCGACGCATCCGGATCGAACCGCGGCGTTGATCCTGATGAACGCGTACGCACGCCTCCGTCGCGACGTCGACTACCCGCACGGGATCCCGGAGCACCTGGTCGAGCGCTTCGCCGACACGATCTACGACGACGAGAATGCCGGGTCGTTCGCCGACCTCGAGTTGTTCGTCCCGCAGTTCGCGTCCGACGCCCGGTTCCGACAGTGGTGGCAGCGCGCGGGCAACCGCGGCGCGAGCCCGGCGACCGCCCAGGCGATGGCCCGCACGCGGTTCCAGAGCGACCTGCGACCCGTGCTCCCGGCGATCCAGGCACCGACGCTGGTCATCCACCGCAAGGGAAATCGCGCCGCGCTCGTCGGCCACGGCCGGTACCTCGCCGAGCACATCGCCGGCGCACAGTACGTGGAGCTTCCCGGGGACGAGCACCTCCCGTACGTCGGGGACAGCGGCGCGATCGTCGCCGAGATCGAGGAGTTCCTCACCGGGATGCGTCACGTCGACGTCGACCGCGTGCTGGCGACGATCCTGTTCTGCGACATCGTCCGCTCCACCGACCTCGTCAGCGAGCTCGGGGACCGCCGGTGGCGAGATCTCCTCGACGCCTACTACGCGCTGATCCGCCGCCAGCTCGAGCGCTTCGCGGGACGAGAGGTCAAGACGATGGGCGACGGGGTGCTGGCCACCTTCGACGGGCCCGCGCGCGCCATCCGGTGCGCGCTGGCGATCCGCGACGGCGCCCGACAGCTGGGTCTCGACGTGCGCGCCGGGGTGCACACGGGCGAGGTCGAGAGGATGGGGGACGACATCGGCGGGGTCGCGGTTCACATCGGCGAGCGCGTCTGCGCGAGCGCCGCCGCGGGCGAGGTGCTGGCGTCGCGGACGGTGGTGGACCTCGTGGCCGGATCGGGTATCACGTTCGAGGACCGTGGTGAGCACGAGCTCAAGGGTGTTCCCGACCGCTGGCAGCTGTTCGCCGTCGCCGCCTGAGCGCCCCGCGGCGATGGGTCGGAAACCGGCGCTCGGCGCCGGGGTTCCGACCCGACAGGGAGAAGAGAAGAAGAGGACAAGGCCAGAGAGGAGGCGGCTGCCGATGGCCACTGACGGGCACGAGCAGGCCGTGATCGAGACGGTGCCGAAGGAGCTGTTCGTCGGGGGCGAATGGCGCCCGGCGGCGTCGGGCACGACGTTCCCGGTGGAGGACCCGGCGACGGGCGTAGCGCTGTGCGAGGTGGCCGACGGCGGCGCCGACGACGCCATGTCCGCGCTCGGCGCGGCCGCGTCGGCGCAGGAGCCCTGGGCGGCGCACCCGCCGCGGGAGCGGGGCGAGATCCTGCGACGGACCTACGAGCTGCTCTCCGAACGCATCGACGACCTCGCGTTGCTGATGACCCTCGAGATGGGCAAGCCGCTCGACGACTCCCGGGCCGAGATCAAGTACGCCGCCGAGTTCTTCCGTTGGTTCTCGGAGGAGGCGGTCCGCATCGACGGGCGGTACACCGTCGAGCCCGGCGGCAGCGGCCGGCTCCTCGTCCTGCGCCAGGCCGTCGGCCCGTGCCTGTTCATCACGCCTTGGAACTTCCCGACCGCCATGGGCACCCGCAAGATCGGGCCGGCGGTGGCGGCGGGATGCACGATGGTCGTCAAGCCCGCCGCGCTGACACCGCTGTCGATGCTGGCGCTGGCGGAGATCCTCACCGAGGCCGGCCTGCCGCCCGGGGTCCTGAACGTCGTGACCTCGAAACGCGCCGGCGCGACGACCGGTCCGCTGCTCGACGACCCGCGGCTCCGCAAGCTGTCCTTCACTGGCTCGACCGAGGTCGGCCGGCAGTTGATCGCGGCGTCGGCACCCCAGGTGCTGCGGGTCTCCATGGAGCTCGGCGGCAACGCCCCGTTCCTCGTCTTCGAGGACGCCGACCTCGACGCCGCCGTCGACGGCGCGGTGCTGGCGAAGATGCGGAACATCGGCGAGGCGTGCACGGCCGCCAACCGCTTCCACGTCCACGAGTCGGTTGCCGACGAGTTCGCCGCCCGCCTCGCCGAGCGGCTCGGGGCGATGAAGGTCGGGCGGGGCACCGATCCCGGCGTGCAGGTCGGCCCGCTGGTCGAGGCCGAGCAACGCGACAAGGTGGTCGAACTGGTCGACGACGCCCGTGACCGCGGCGCGAAGCCGCTGATCGGCGGCGAAGCGCTCGACGGGCCGGGCTACTTCTACGCCCCGACGGTGCTGCGCGACGTGCCGTCGGACGCGCGCGTGTTGCGGGAGGAGATCTTCGGCCCGGTGGCGCCGATCGCAACCTTCATGCACGACGACGAGGCGCTGCGCGCCGCCAACGACACCGAGTACGGCCTCGTGTCGTACGCGTACACGCGGGATCTCGATCGTGCCTTCCGGGTGATCGAAGGCCTCGAAACGGGCATGGTCGGTCTCAACCGCGGGCTCGTCTCGAACCCGGCCGGTCCTTTCGGCGGCATCAAGCAGTCGGGGTTCGGACGCGAGGGCGGGCACGAGGGCATCAACGAGTACGTCGAGGTCAAGTACGTGGCCGCGCAAATCGGCGGGTAGGTTGCCCCTCGTAGCGTCGCAATTCGCGACCGAGTCAGCACGAACAGAGGAGCACCGATGGCCGCGTCGAGCGCAACCTTGCACGAGCCGGCGGACGTACTCGGGACGGCGGTGATCGACCGTCACCGGGCGACGGTCTCGATCCAGGAAGAGCTGGAGGCGATCGACTGGTACGACCAGCGCGCGACCGGCAGCACCGACTCCGAGCTCCGGGCGGTCCTCGAGCACAACCGGGACGACGAGAAGGAGCACGCGGCGATGGCGCTCGAGTGGTTGCGGCGCCACGACCCGGCCTTCGACGAGCAGCTGCGCAAGTACCTGTTCACCGAAGGGTCGATCATCGCGAAGTCGCCGGACGAGCCGGGCGGTGGCGACGACGGAGGCGATGGCGGCGACAACGGCGGGTCGGGCTCGCTCGGCATCGGCAGCCTCCGCTCGGAGGTGACCCGGTGAACCATCTGCTGCGCGAGGTCGCCCCTGTCTCCGAGGTCGGATGGGCGGCGATCGATGACGAAGCCACGCGGACGCTGCGCCACTTCCTCACCGCCCGCAAAGTCGTCGACTTCTCCGGTCCGCACGGTTGGACGCATGCCGCCGAGCCCACAGGCCGCGTCGAAGCGACGAAATCGGCACCCGCCACCGGAGTGCAGGCCGCGACCCGGCGCGTCCAGCCCTTGACCGAGCTGCGCACGCCTTTCGAGATGTCGCGCCGCGAGCTCGAGGCGGTCGACCGGGGGGCGGGGGACTACGACACGCAGCCCGTCATCGACGCCGCCCGGCAGGCTGCGATGGCCGAGGACGCCGCCGTGTTCCACGGCTACGACCCCGCCGGGATCAAGGGCATCAGCGAGGCGTCACCCCATCCGTCGATCGACATCACCGACGACTACAACGAGTACCCGGGGACGGTTGCGCGTGCCGTCGCGACGCTGCAGGCAGCCGGGATCGGCGGCCCCTTCGCCGTCGCGCTCGGCCCGCGTTGCTACACGGGCGTCATCGAGACGACCGAGCGGGGCGGGTACCCGGTGCTCGAGCACATCCGACTGATTGCAGGAGGGCCGGTGCTGTGGGCGCCCTCGGTCGACGGGGCCGTTGTCGTGAGCCTCCGGGGCGGCGACTTCGAGCTGACGTGCGGACAGGACTTCTCGATCGGCTACCTCGACCACGACGCCGACAACGTCCGCCTGTACCTGGAGGAGAGCATGACGTTCCGTGCCCTGAGCCCCGATGCCGGCCTCGCGCTCGTCTACTCCTGACGGACCTCCGATGTGGCGGCGCCCCGTGCGCATCGGCATCTACGTCCTCGTCGGGTTCGTCATCGGTTCGCTCATCCTGGGCACGTGGAAGGGCAACCCGTTCTTCACGAACCTCACGTACGGGTTGTGGACGGGCGCGCTCGCGGGCGCGGCCGTGGGGATCGTCGTGTTCGGCGTGATCGCCGTGCGCCAACGGCTCTAGCGCGCCGGTTTACGAGAGCGGCCGGGGGTCGCTCTCCTGGATGGCGTGGAAGACGTCGGGACCGATCGGCAACGGCGCGCAGCCGTGGCTCTCTTCGCACACGCCGTCGAACCGGGCGGAGGCGGCCTGGTGGCAGCTGGCGCAGTTGCCGCCGAAGCGGTTGACGACATCCGACGTCCCTCGCTTCTGGATCACCGTCCCATTCGGCGAGACGGAGAGGAAGAAGAACTCCCAGTCGCGCGTCGAGGGGCTGAAGCCCTTCTCGCGCTTCACCATCGCCTCCTGGGGGATGAGCTGGATCACGGTCCCGACCGGGTACTCGCCGCCGCGGGGTGAGTTGGCGACGGCCAGCGCCTGGTCGAGATGGCCGAGCCGGTTGTCGATGTAGAAGTTGCGGACCTTCGTCATCGTGTGGAGGTTGCGGAAGTCACCGTCCTGGGCGACGAAGTCCTCACGTGGCGAAGGCTTCGCCGCCCGATGCGCCGACTCGCCGCCGCTGCACGCGCCGACCGCGAGTGCCACGACCAGGGCGAGCCCCGCCGCCGGGATCCACGTCGCCAGCACGCGCCGCATCGTGTTCGGCACCGCCACCTCCTGTCGTCGGCCTCGGTGCTACGTACGGCAGGAGCCGGCATCGGGATTGCCCGCCGTCAGCGCCGCCAGGGCGGCGCCGACCGCCGCGAGCACCGCGACTCATTGTGCCGGCGTTCAGGAAGGTCCGGTGAGAAACGGGCGAAATCGATCCAGGAGGCCGTCGACCCCGGCCCCGTGCAGCGTCATCCCGCCGTCGACCACGATGTTCTGGCCCGTCACGAACCGGGCCAAATCGGAAGTGAGGAACACCACGACGTCGGCGACCTCCTCGGGTGTCCCCACCCGGGCCAGCGGCGTCTTGTCCGCCATGTGCTCGACCATGCCCTCCATGCCGAGCAGCACGTCGGTGAGCCCCGTGTGGATCATCCCGGGCGACACGGCGTTCGCCCGCACCGTGGGCGCGTATTCGTGCGCGGCGTTGGCAGTGAGCGCGGCGACGCCCGCTTTCGCCGCCGAGTACGGCGCCTCGCCGGCCGAGGGGCGCGTCCCGCTGATGGACGCGGTGCTGACGATGCTGCCGCCACCCGCCGCCAGCAGGTGCGGCGCCGTCGCCTTGACCCCGTGGAACACCCCCCCAAGTTCAGACGGACGATGCGCTCCCATTCGTCCACCGGCCAGTCGTGGATCTGGGAGAGGTTGCTCGCGCCTGCGTTGTTGAACACGGCGCTGAGCCCACCCAGCGTCGCCGCGGCGTCGTCGACGGCAGCCTGCAGGGCGGC